>JBGTFK010000162.1:0-15753 GCA_041747305.1 Candidatus Nitrosocosmicus sp. | reverse complement strand
AGATATAAAATGTTAATTAGAATGGATGATGAACTATATGTTGCTAGTCTTTTTGGTAGTATCTTTGTTTCACTAACACATTATACTCCATTAGACTAGCTTTATTTGTTAGGAAATGAAAAGAATAATGACCCAGCCTCAAATAATTGTATTATCCTTTCTTTGGATAATAGCGAACTTTGCTAAATTCGTTTACTCTATACTCATCAACAAAAATGACTCCTTCATTTTGTAGTAATACTTTCTTTTTCTGCGTCCCAAAGGCATATCCACCTATTTTACCATTTGACATCACGACCCGGTGGCAAGGTACTTTAATCGGATTTGGATTCTGGCTTAATATTCTTCCAATATGCCTTGAAGCTGCCGGATTTCCAAGTGCTTTGGCAAGATCTCCGTAGGTAGAAACTTTGCCTTTAGGAATGGTTAATAGCATATTGTAAACATCTTCAGTGTTTATTGTCTTGGTCAAGGGACTTTTGATAATATTTTCGTCTTGCTTGCGACTAATTTGCTTCATACGTATAGATTCTTAAGATGATATTTAAGTATATTCAAATACGATAGCATGATATCAAAAATATTTTTATATTCTTCCATGCTATTAATCTGGCAAACCCACTTATTGAATTGTAAAGAATAGTGTAATCAGCAAACAAATTGGTTTCGCTAATTGACATTCTAATTCTTATTATTAAATTCACGAATTATATCTCTGTAGATTCGGGATATACCTCGGCTGTTCTGTTTGATTATCTAATTATTTGGAATTTTTGATTTTAAATATCACTCTTATTCAGTACATTACCATCTAAACCTCTACATAACTTGATCAATGATAAATCACGCTAAGGTTCAAATTCTAGAAATCCTAGAGTATTAGAATATTGCAACATGTTAGTAAACCACATATACTTATTTTGTGTTAATAAGGGAGTGAATAAATCTATTATTCAATACAAAATGAACAGTGGGAAAAATATCTTAGTACCATTTACAGCAGTAGTAGCACTATCATTATTGCTTCTGATAGGGCCAACTTCGATGTCAATGAATGCATTTGCTCAAGGCAATTCAGCTAATCAAGGTATAGGCCAATCACAAAGTGCAACCCAACTTGGTGTTTGTGTATCAGGGACCGGTACTCTTATTTCATGTAATAATTTGAATGCACAAAATCAAGCAAACAGCGGAAACAACGCCCTAGCACAACAAGGTGGCAGTGGCAGTGGTGGTAGCAACACTGCTAACCAAGCAATCGGTCAAGCACAATCCTCTAATCAAAATGCCTTGTGTGTTTCTGGGACAGGAACCTTCGTTTCATGTAATAATTTGAATGCACAAAATCAAGCAAACAGCGGAAACAACGCGCTAGCACAACAAGGTGGCAGTGGCAGTGGTGGTAGCAACACTGCTAACCAAGCAATCGGTCAATCACAATCCTCTAACCAAAACAGCGGTGTAGTTTCTGGTGGCAACACAGCTGGTTCAGGAAACAATGTAAATGACCAAAGTCAAACAAACACTGGAAACAACGCAGCAGCACAACAAGGCGGTAGTGGTAGAGGAAAAGGTAAAGGTGGCGGCAATTCAGCTAATCAAGGTATAGGCCAATCACAATCCTCTAACCAAAACGCACAATGTGTATCTGGAGGAAATACAGCCGACTCCTGCAATAATACCAGTACTCAAAATCAAGCAAACAGCGGAAGCAATGCAGTAGGACAACAAGGCGGTAGTGGCAGTGGTGGCGGTAACAGTGCTAATCAAGGTATAGGCCAATCCCAGACCTCTAACCAAAACGCACAATGTGTGTCTGGAGGAAATACAGCAAATTCATGCAATAACGTAAACACTCAAAATCAAGCAAACAGCGGAAACAACGCAGCAGCACAACAAGGCGGTAGTGGCAGTGGTAATGGCGGTAACAGTGCTAACCAAGGTATAGGCCAAGCACAATCCTCTAACCAAAACGCACAATGTGTAGCAGGCGGCTCCTTAAGCAATTCATGCAGCAACACCAACACTCAAAACCAACAAAACACTGGAAACAATGCAGCAGCCCAAAGTGGTGGCAGTGGTAATGGCGGTAACAGTGCTAACCAAGGTATAGGTCAATCCCAGACCTCTAACCAAAACGCACAATGTGTGTCCGGTAAAGATGCTATAGTGTCTTGTGATAATGAAAACTTCCAAAACCAAGTAAATAGCGGAAATAACGCCTTAGGCCAACAATAAACTTCTCCTTTTTTTTATTTTACCTTGACTTTTAGCAAATTTAAAAAAAATAAAGATTTTTAGAAATATGGAACCAAAATTCACAATTTACATTTATTCAAACAATACCTGATAATCCTGATGTTTCATGATTTTGTTTGAATAAATGTAATCTTTTTTTGGTTAATTAGACAACGAATCTTTAACAAAATATTATCCGTCAATAGGAGTAAATCAATAGACAGTACGTGTGATTAGATAATAAAAAAAATATTGGGCCCTAATTAGGACTACCAAACAATATAGTTAAATATTTAACTAACTATTGGTAAAGACGTTATAAAGCTCGCCATCAGTATGATTGGTGTAATTCCAAATTTCAGTATTAGTTTTCAATTGTCTAAATGAGTCTTTAAGTTTGATATCTAATTGATCATATAATTTTTGACCAATTACAATGTGGTCGGTCTCCGCAAGAGACGTCATCTTAACTGCTACACTTATGGTGTATCCTATAAGGTCCAAATGAGGAGTTTTTAACATTACTTTTTCAAATTCGTAAATATCAATACCATACTGCACAACAGCAACTTCCCCATAATCAATTCCTACCTTTACTTTCAATTCGGGATAGTCATATTGATTCAAAATAGGGTTGATCCCTTCTTTAATTACTCTGATCATGGTCAATGCACAACTAATCCCATTACTGAATTGAAGGGATGAGAAACCATTGTTGGTTTCTGATTCCTCTACCGAATTATTCAATTTGTTTATGTTTTGTTCATCACTAGTAGTATCTTCTATAACAAAAAAAGCTAAAACTGCGTCTCCGATATATTTTAAAACATAACCGCCATACAATGATATTATGTTTGTCATTTCCTGAGCAAATGATCTGATTATGGTGGTCAACCGATCTATAGGCATGGTCAAAGCCATTTTCGTAGAGCCAACTAGGTCAATATGCAGCATTACTAATCTCAATTTAGATTCTGCGTTCTGTTCCAAAATATTCTGTGTTTCTTTTACTATAATATTTAGTTCAGGTTTTGCTTTGAGTGCACTCCATGTTCTGAATTGTGCTTCCTTTACGACTAAATTGACGTCTATAATCGCATCAAGATAAAATTTATTCAAAAGGTAATTTGATAGATTATTATTAGTATTTCCCTCTTCCCTCTTATTCTCACTTTTAATAATATCTCTTATGATGTCTTCATTGATATCTAATTCAAGTGAAATTATTTCCGGTTCAATCCCTGAATTATACAAGTTGAGTATAGTACTTTTTTGATCTGAAGCTTCAGGCAATTTATTCACCAATACACCATTCAATTTTTTTCATTAGATATAAAGGTGATATCTTAATTTCAAATCCACATACTCATTGTATTCTGTTTGCCAAATTCTATTTTCTAATCCATTTCAAGATTACATACTCTCTAAATCTGTATTCACAATAAATAAGATACTTTGAAAGGCAGAGTGCGGAATGGAAGGAAAATAGGCGGGGAAGCAACCAGAAGGTGAATTAAAGTGAATAAAGACAACCTCATTACGGTCAATTAGACCAATTCTATATGGCCACTAACTAATCGCATAAAATTATTTTTAATGACGGAAATCATTTCATATTCTGATTCCTTGATAATTTACCTGTATTTAATATTTCCAGTCTTCTGAAACTCCATTCCACCACGATCTCTTTTTTTTAATATCTTTTCCAATTTCCTCCTTTATTCTTATCTCTACCGAATAGAACATGTTTTCCATTATATCAATTCCTCTATCGTTATACAATTCTGTTCCAATTTCCTTAACACGTTGCTTCTTTGTTTCCAAATCAGAAGTGTTTGGGTTTTGCAAGTAGTATGTGAACAAGTCAATTAATTCTTCTCCTAGATATGCATCCAATAATTTATTCCAAGTTTTTCTAGTATTTTATTATTCCCTTAAGAGTCAGACGAGCGGATATGTAAATGATCTTGCGTACTATTGTGGCATCTTTATCTATTTGTCATAATGGCCTTATCTGCAATTGTATTTCCTGTTTGCATTCTATGCTTATAAATCACGAATATTACTAACAGTATATTTTGATTTGAAAAGAAAATTATACAACCAAATCGTCTTATAAGATTTCTTTGATACGAAAAAGAGTCAAATGCATTTGGCTGAGTAAAATGAAGAGATATTTTACAATGAAACGATCTTCAAATTTCTTTATAAGCCTCCTTAATTTCTGATTCAATACTTTGCATCTCCTGGATATTCCTAACTACATATTCTTTTGCGGGTTCCTTCCTGTTCTTTCGGATCTCAATTATAAGATCAGTATTCCTAGGGTAAATATCCAGAAAATACCTGAATGTCAATGACTTTGCATAGACTATCCTGTGGGGTCTAACTTCTTCCATCACGTTATCTCCTAATGATAAAACAAAGTGTCTGAGATTGACCAATAATGTTCCTATGTCTTTACCTAAATTTACTAAATGACTTTCAAATGAAATGTTTGATTTGTCTGTTTGAAATCCAAAGTTAATCATAAATATTTAATTGGTTATCTTCTTAACCTATTTAATAGTTTAAGGTTCTTCTAAATTTAAACGCAACACCTTTACAATTCTATAATGAACTTTATTTTGAAGAATAATTTCCTCTATTTAACAAGAAATTTAATTTTTTCCTGTGTGATTAATGTTATAAGTATTCTCAATCCATAACTTTGCTATAGTAGAATTAAAAGAACATATTTATTTGGAGCCCTTAAGGGGCTCTAATCATGTTTGCTAAAAGCACCCATGAGAGAACTTGATATTGATATGGCTTTAACATATTTATGAATTATGATAAATAGTACTTCAAATTCCAAAAGTTGATTTCTTTTCTTTTAATCATTTTGATGTCTAACCGAGAAAAAAATTAACAGATATAAATTGAAGGAATTCTTAGAGATGCATCATTTTTTTACATTATTATAATTTTCTTTATGTATTAGTAGGGAATCCATACTAATCCGTAGTAGTAATAAACCTCAATAGGTAATACAAATTACATAGTTACTTTTATGATAGTCAGAGTTTATTTTTATAAGGAGACTAATCCTGAAATTATGCTTGGCTCAAGTAAATTAAGTCGACAAGCTCTCTCTACGATTTATGAATTAGTATGGGAAGTAGAATTTAAGAATATTCTTAACCCGGGGAGAGTTTGGATAAAGTTCGTAGAAGAAGTAAATCCTTTTGGGACTCCTCTAAAATGCAAACGCCATCATTCCAAGATAGGTATAGGCGATATCATTCAGATTTCTGAAGATTTTTACATCGTATTTGATGTTGGTGTGAAAAAAATTACCGTGATTGATCAATACTAATCTAAAATTTTGTAGTAAGAATTATCTCAAAACCCTTGTCAAGGAATTGAATTATACTCATGTGATCCTGATCCACGATGCCTTCCTTTTTACATGTATTTCTCATTCAAGATTCTCAATCGCTTAAAGTACATGGGCATCCAGTTAGATATTAGTGGGGTATCAAATGTTTCGATGATAATACATATTCTATGCATTGAAGATCTCTAGAGAATGGGGTAAAAGTGAGGTAAAAGTAAAGCGGTATTCATATTGATTGCAGTCTGCTACTACCACAGATCCAAAATTAAAAATATTCTCAAGTAGAACTGTTGACTTAGTATGCTTACTTCGATAAGAAAAATAATTAATTATCCTGCCTTTAATCATTTCATAACTCTAATAATATTATTGCAAGCCGCAGTTTTAGTATTAGAAACTATTTCAGTTTTTAATGACTATTATTATATATTTGAAATTATTAGTGCCATGGTTTTGGTTGTTTACATAGTCGAAGCTGCCTTAAAGATTACTGCCTCTTACCCTCACTTCTCAACTTATTTCAAGAATGGTTGGAATATTTTGGATTTTTCAATAATTGTAGTCTCTCTGCTTCCTCTTAGCGGAGGATACACAACCATTGCTCGTTTAATTAGACTTTTGCGAGTAACAAGACTAACCCATAGATCTAGGGAAATGTCTGTTGTCGTTACGACAATTATCAAATCAATCCCTAGTATGATAAATGTCTTTTTACTCTTATCTCTACTCTTTTTCATGTATAGTATTGCAGGATATGAATTATTTAGGGACATAGACCCATCTCATTGGGGTTCCCTATCTAGATCAGTTTTAACATTATTCCAAATATTAACTCTAGAGGGGTGGATAGAGGTTATGTCTGCAGTCAGTCAGGTAAATCCGCTATACGCGATTTTCTTTATTAGTTTCATAGTGATAGGAACGTTTATAGTTATTAATATTTTTGTAGCAGTAATCGTAAGAAAATCCGAGGAAGCGTACAAAAATTTGGAAATGGAAATAGCTAATCCGGTTACCCAAAAGGAACTATTATTTGAATTAAAGGAAATAAGGAAGAAAATGGAAGATTTGGAATCAAGACTCTCGCCCTAGTTTATGGATGAGAGTTTGAAGTACTGTATTACTACCACTACTAGTCGTACTGAGCTGTCATTACTTGGATTTAAATTAGAGTCATCAAAATTTCTTTCCTTTGTATATCAAATCTTTTATTTTTATTCTAATAAAGTTTCTAATAAAATTAAATTTATGGCCTGAAGTATATAAACCCTAGTTATTTTTTATAGGTACACGGTGGGTTGCAAAGTTTAAGATTTTTTTTATAGAATTTGATATTAGAGAAAAAAAATATCATGAATTAACTTGTCTAGATTTGATTAATTTGTAAGATATTTTTGTTTTAAGTCAAGGTAAAATAAAAAAAAGGAGAAGTTTATTGTTGGCCTAAGGCTAAATTGCCTTCATTATTCTGGAATAATAAGCCTACATTGTTGCATGATGCTAAGGTGAATTCTCCAGATACACATTGTGCATTCTGTTCATTTGCTTGCCCTTGTTCGATTTCTTGTTCTGCATCGTTAGACTTCTTGTTCTTTCCGCCTGCATATGCATAGTTATCGCCAAAAGCTACTACTGAACCAATTAAGGCTGCTGCAATAAACATTGCAAATATTCCCACTTTATAGTTTTTTGTTATGTTACTCATTAATATCTAAATCTATACGTGAATTTTAATATATCACGGTTTTGATACTCATTTCTACATTATTTCTAGGTATGTATTTGCTCTTAATTTGTAATGGAAATTGATTTCGATATTATCTATCAGATTGTTACTATTGTATATAATTAGATGTAATAATACTGTACAAATACGATAAATACCGTATCAAATTACTTGTCCTGTGAATTGAATCGTTCAACTTCAAGTTAAATATAAAGGATCAGGGCCCGGATTAAAAATTTACAATCAAATTGTTCTTTTAGGTGAAAGCTTTATGAAATATCTATCAGGTTTTATTTTCACTCAAAATTAATTTTAAGTTTTTAAATAAGGACTCTAATATTGCTAATGAAAGGATTTGGCAGAAATGAATCCAGAAGAAGTCATGAACTTCTTAAATCTTGGAACAATGACCGCTAAAGTTTCTACAGCAACTCTAGACGGTATTCCTCATGTTGCTCCAGTGTGGTTTGTTATTGATTATGATCCTCATAGTAGCAATAATAAAGATTTTACAGTTATTTTTACAACATTTCATAATTCAGTGAAGGCAAGACATTTGACGTCCAATCCTAAAGTATGTCTCTCTGTAGATGATCAAAAACCTCCTTTTTCTTTTGTAATACTCAATGGAATCGCGGAAATAGATCAACACCCTAAATACGACGAACTTTTACGTCTAACTAGCCGCATAGCCAAACGATACATGGGGGAAGAGAATGCACAAAAATACGGTAAGAGAAACGCCGTCAAAGGAGAATGCATCATAAAAATAAAACCCCGCAAAATTATTGCTCAAAAGAATGTCTCTGAATAGAGAAGCGTTTCTTGTTTTTTGTATCGTCAATCTTCATAATTAACCATTTTTACTTTGTTATTGGAAATTTCTGAAACAATGTGGGTTGGTGGACTCGAAGACAATATTTAATTCCAATGCCAGAAACAAAAGCATTTCCGATTCCATAGACTCAAATATTATACTATCTTATCGATATTTTCGAATTCTATAAATAAGTACAACTATTTAAATCATGATATACTAGAATCATTAATGAAATATATAGCATTATTGCTGTTTTCTGTATTGTTTATACCGGTAATTCAGGTGGCACACGCACAAAATATCCTAGAGGAAATTGGTGAAGCCTTCAATAATTTGACATCAGGAACAATGGGTGGGAATGAAACTAATGAAACGAACCAAACATCTAGCAATAGTTCAAGCGCCAGTTCAGGCAACGAAACATCAAGCACCAGTTCAGGCAACGAAACATCCACAGGTATTGGATCCTTTCAAGAATTACAGAACTTGACATCTGGAAATCAAGAAATCTTGACTAATGGTACAGACATAGGCAGTAATACCTCTTTAGGACAAGGAATGGAAATGGAACAGTATGTAGAGCCTGAAAATCAAAGCAATGCTTTATCAGCTTTAAACAACACACAGTGAGATTCCATTCTCTCTAATAAACTAGAACAAGATTAATTTTTTAGTCCCAATTTTTCATTTATTAAATATTAGTCATATTATCACTAAACATTTTCTTACTAATTACTAGAAAATATCAAAATAACAACTATTACATATAAAATATTGTATTAGTCTTGATGTGATTGTATCATTCAAAGATTTTCAACCTTGCTTTCTAAATTTCATCACAAATCAGGTTACTAATGATGGTGGCATCTGGCTAGGCCTAACAGTATCTATATCCTGTTTATAAGTTTCACTTAATTATTCTTTATAGGTATGATTAAAGCAAATTAGGCTAATAGTACCGGTTAAACCAACATCCTATTGATTCATACTATTAACAATCTATTTGATGTTAACCTTAAATAATAACGTTATCTTGTATAATACTAGTTAGTTATTTTTCAGATGCGATTGTTATCCAATCATTTATATAAATATTGTTGACTAGATATCATGATGAAATCGTTTATGAAAATTGGTGTTCCAGTTATCCTGACCCTAAGCTTAATGATGATTTTAAGTACAATAAGCTATAGCAGCTATGGTCAACCGGTAGCAAATACCACTACTTCTACCATTATTGCTGATACCACTACTGCTGACACTAGTAATCAAACCAACAAGAATGCAAGTCAAATAACCCCAGCAGACCTTAACCAAGCAGAACAACAAATGCAAACGCAGGCAAATCAAACAAGTTCTACATCCGATTCTTCAGATTTACTGATGAAAGAAAAACTATTAAATTATACAAATGATGCTATTTTGGCATTGAACGACGACAATGAAACTGCCATACAGCAAAATCTGGTTCAAATTCAAAATATTCTGATTAAAGCGATTGGTAAACCGGTGGTAATTATTCCAGCTCCTGCAATAGATCTAGATTCTGATTAGAAATCCATACAACCTTTTTTATTTTTGAATTTGAATTATTTGAGAATATAAACCAACTAATCCGCCAAATACCCCACAAGTCACATGGGTATAGTTTCGTAATTCTGGAAAGATTAATTTATCCGAGATATGGCTTATCTATATAGTTGCTAACCGAATCCACTGTAGATAATAAGCATTCTATTATAATAGTAGAGGATGATATTGATGTCTCTAATATTTTAGCAGGTCATTTCACTTTGGCAAAGTTTAAGGTATACAAGACTACAAATGCCATAGAATGTCTGGATAAGTTAAAGGAATTGAATAATAAGGTTGATGCAATATTAATAAACGGCACCATTGCTGCAGATAGAGGTCCAATGTTAATCGTAAATATACGAAAATTAACTCTTGATGTAAAGATATTTGCGCTTGCTGAAAACGAAAACAATAAAACCAGAGTCTTAGATTATGGTGCAGATGAGTTTGCCGCAAAACCAATCAGTCCAACTACTATCGTAGAAAAGATAAGCATGTTATTGATGAAAAAGCCTATTGAATCTCAGATCAAATAAGTTAATGCTTATTTGATTCTATCAAACCTCATATTACCTTTCAGAATTATCCTTGTATAGGGGAAGGTGTATTCTAAAAAATAGATAACCTATCTTCAGATTCGAATAGATTTCTAGATATCTGTAGAAGTACCTCTAAATACATCTTTTTTTGTGGACCCTATTCATCATTTTCCAAATCACTCGGAAAAAGTCATGATCCTTTCTGTAAATTGTTATCAGATCTTAAGGAAGACAAGATTGACATCAAGATTTTAACTGAAGTCAGTCTTTCCAATGTTCGCAAGATAAATAAACTGTTATCATTTGCAGATATACAACATATTGCTAAATTGAATCTAAACTTTATGGTTAATGAGTCATCCTGTATGTTCCTTCCTAAAGCTGATAATGGGAATAACGATAATGTGATGAGTGACTTGAATTCTGTTACTAGTACAAATGATGAAATAATAGAACAATACAGGTTAATATTTGAACAATTATGGCCTTTTGGAATAGATGCAACAAAGAAAGTACAAGATCTTGAAACTGAATTTGATGTGGCATTTGTTATGCGTGAAGTTGACGAGAAGGGTATACACCAATTCGTTGAAAAATTAATAAGTTCATCAAAACATGAAGTCTTGTTCTATACTTCTAGTCTATGGGGGAGCAATAATTTTATATCAAAGGATCTTCTTGGGCTCCTAAAAAATATGGTTTTGAAAAAAAAGATAAAAGTCAATTTATCATTCCATCTCTTACGGTATTAAAGTCGAATAATTTAAAACATATAATTTTGGAATTAGGCATGATAGAACAACAAGAGGAAACGCACTTCTTGTTTAGGCCTTTACAAAAAGGCGACGATATTGACCTTGACCTTGACCTTGACCTTGAATCGTTGATCCTGATCGTAGATAAATATCATCTGCTAATTGTAAATCCTCATTTAAATAATGAACATCAATCAAATAATACCATTCATAATGATGATTATTCTTATTTTTATTCTACCCAATTAGACTCGATCAATAAATACAAATTGTTGTTTGATGTCCAATGGGGTAGAGCCGAATTAGCAGAGAGACTGTATATTCAAAACATAATACAAAGAAACTTGATTGATACAATAGCTCATGAAATGCGAACTCCTACTCAAGCAATTTTAGGATATTAGGAAATGGCAACGATAGATATTAATAACAATGAGGCAGGTCAATACTACAGACATTATTTTGATTCTATCATACGAAACGCTAATAGATTAAACTCCATCGTAATAAATATACTAAATGTTGCTAAAATAGATAATACCACTTTCAATTTGAATAAAGAAGAATGTAAAATTTATGATATAGTTTCCGAAGCAATAAACGATTATAGATGCGTCTTTAAACCAGATGACAATCTTAAAAATAAGAATATTCAGTTCGAGGTATCTGACAGTTCTGAGAAATCGGTGAGGGCAAATGTAGATAGAATTCGAATTTATGAAGTGTTGGCAAATCTGTTTAATAATTCGGTGGAATTCATTCAATCCATTGGCACGGTTGTAGTAGTACAAGTTACGGTTGTAGATAGACATTGTCTAGACGAAATAAGTCAAGTTAAAAGTCATGAATACGATGAATACGAAACTTTAGCAAAGCCTGATGACAAACACGATAATGACAAATTTATTTCTGGTCCAAATAAAGGATGATGGAAAAGGAATAGATAAATATGTTCTTTCAAAAACTATTCAACAGATTTGTTTCTACATTTGATAATCACATAGGTTTAGGGCTATATGTTTCAAAATATATTGTAGAGTGTCACGGCGGTAGAATTTGGACCCAAAATAATATCCATAGACAAGGGTCAACTTTTTCATTTGTACTTCCTCTCGCATAAGTTCTTATTCAAAGTAGAGGAGAATATTCACCATTAGTATCATTTTACTGAGAATTCCGTTTAGAGAATTTGATTTTGCGGTCTTTTGTTTCATTATGGACTATCTCTTAAGAGCAAACTAGATGGTGATGGACTGGTTGAATTTATCATGTATTTTCTAACTTAAATATGTTGTAATTGTTATAAATTTTATCACATGAACTATGATATCTTATATTCGATTAACTATCATGAAATGACAAAGCATTCTGAATTTAGTGTTATGAATTCAAATTACTATCTGGATTGGAGTAATCGACCTAAACCCTTTAAAGTGTATGAAGAGTTACCTTCTATACCTCTTCCAATAGATTTTCCTCATCCCACCTTGAATGCTGTTAAAGCAGTTGCTAACTTATCGAGTAACGATGAATCATTTAATAACAAAAACCACGTCCCTCCTCCATTATCCTCTTCGAAGGATATTTCTAAAATTATTACAATATCTGATTTATCATCCGTATTGTTTTATTCTGATGGTATAACTCGTGTGATGCGTTTTAATTCTGCTGATTATTATATGCGAGCTGCTTCTGCAACAGGAGCTCTTTATCCGATAGAAATCTATGTAGTTACTAGGGGTCTAGGTGCTGAATTGGATGCAGGAGTGTATCATTTTAATCCAGGTGAATTTAGTCTGACTGCTATTCATAAGGGCGATTACAGAAACTTTCTAGGTTCTATTGCTGGTAATAATAGCGATATTACAACATCTCCTATTTCTTTAATTTTTACATCTTTTGCATGGAGAAATGCATGGAAGTATCAATCAAGATCTTATAGACATTGGTTTTGGGATGCAGGGGTTATAGTTTCTAACCTGCTGGCGGTCACAGGTTCTATGCAGTTTTATACTAGATTAATCATGGGGTTTCTAGACGACCAGTCTAATAGATTTCTGGGATTGGAAGATCAAAAAGAGGCTTGCATATTGATCGCAGCAATTAATGCAGGCTCTTTGAAAAACAATATTAGTCAAGAGCAATCAATTCAAGAAAAGGTTCTTCTTGATTCACCTATTCCAAAAGTTTATCCTCTTTCGGTAGAAGAAATTGATTATCCTGAAATTTGGAAAGCTTACAACAGTTCAAAGTTATTGGACAATGCTCAAGTGTCCGGGTGGATTAATCAAAAGAGGAAAACAGAAGTTGGCGAACTAGATAAAAAAGATAATCCTAATCCTGGTACTTTGAGACAATATACTTTGCCCAAGTCTTCTGTGAATGACAAATACCCTGATATAGGAAACACCATTTTGAAGAGAGGGTCGACAAGACAATTTTCAAGATTACCAATCTCATTTTTGACTTTATCTGATATTCTTTTGAATTCAACAAGAGGAATTCCGATGGATTACAAAAATGATTCAGATAATTTTATTGATTTATATCTTGTTGTTAATTCCGTTGATGGGCTTGAAAAGGGTGGGTATTTTTTTAATCCAAGAAATAATTCTATAGATTTAATAAAGCATCGACCGGGTCGTAATATCTCCGGTCACCTCTGCTTAGATCAATCTCTTTTTGCAGATGCAAGTGCTGTGATTTTCATAATGACTGATCTAAGACATGTGCTTGATATTTTGGGCAATAGAGGTTACAGAGCCGTACAGATGGAAGCAGGGATTACGGCAGGAAAAATTTATCTTTTATCTTATGCCAATGGTTTGGGAGTGTCAGGTTCTACCTTTTATGATAATGAAGTGATCGAATTTTTCTCTCCTCATGCTATACAAAAGGAAACATTGATTGCTATCGGAGTCGGTATTCCGTCATACCAATCGAAACCAGGTAGAGTACTACCAGTAAGACTAACACGCGAACAAATGATAGGTGTGTCTAGCACAGCTAGTTGATTTATCTGATCCTTTATGTCTTCCAACAACATATTTTTTGTTACGGTCCTCTGATGAGATTATTGATTTGAACTCCAAACTCATGATTATTTTCTTCAAAACACGAAAAAGACTACATTTCCATGAATTTTAAAAAGACAAAAAAGGACTCACTAGACTAGAAATTTTGTATTGTGGTGATATCTATTTAAAGCTTAATAAATATGAATAGTTATGAGCGAACTTTCTAATAATAGTGAAAACAAGAATATAGATAATAGTTCTGACCGATCAAAGGATTCATCTAAAGAGCACACTTCACAATGGTCTGAATTAATTTCAGGAATCATAGACAAATTGACTGGCAAGGATTTGCAAGTTACTTACTCCTTTGATAATTTGGAAATCGAGATCCCAAAAGCTTACGGTCCTGATGGTCGACAACTAGGGGGAGCAAAGTGGAAAGTAGATGGTAAAATAACCATATCAACAGAACTAATCAACGACACCAAAAATAGTGCCTAATACTAATCATACAATCTAACACGAATTAGTGTTACCTATAATCGGTAACTAGATATTTTTTTATATTATGTCAGGAAAATTTTTGTGTGCCAATGGTTGATCCAGATTAAATGTGCATATCATTGCCGTGCAGTTGCCTGTCCCCAGGAATCCTTTTGATTGTATAATGTGAAAATTTCAGTGTCAGCAATAAATTTAAGCAATAAGGAAAAATATTTGCTATAATCATGACTTTGCCTTCCAATGAAATACCTAACAACAAATCAAAATTGTATCCATATCCTAGTAATTTAAACCACATTGCTGTAAGTGTGACTAATATTGAAGAAGTAATAGAGTGGTACACTAAAGTTTTGGGTTTTAATGTTGAAAAACCACCTTTCGAAGCCGTTGCAGACGACACTCACATAGGCAAGATCTTTTAAGATGTTTTTGGCAAGGACTTTGAGAAATTAAAGTTGCTCATTTAAGCTTTGGTAATCAAATTGGGTTCGAAGTTTTCGAATTCATTGAACCTAAAGAAGAGAAAAGGGAGAACAATTTTGAATATTGGAAGACAGGATTCTTTCATATTTGCATAACGGATCCAAATATTGAAGAAACCACAAAAAGGATTGTTAACAGTGGTGGTAAACAGAGAACTCAAATATGGGTATTAATGAATGGGACGCCTTTCAAGGTAGTATCGTGTGAAGATCCATTTGGAAACATTATCGATATTTATACTCATGGCTACGAATATATTTGGAGATCTGAAAATTATCAAAAATAGGATTCAAATTTATTTTACTATGAACATATCAAAAGAATAAATACATGTTTAAGTTTGTCTTAACATTTTAAGTCTATCGCTAATCATTTCTTTAAGATCAAAGTTATTGCATGAATTGTTGTTATCCTCTCCTGCCTCGCAGTTTGCGTTTTGTTTAGATACTTGAATTTGATTTCCTCCGTCATTATCACTCTTACTACTGCTGCCGCCAGCGCTCCCACTGCCACTATTGTGTTTGGTTATGCTTATGTTATTGCATGAATTGTTGTTATCCTCTCCTGCCTCGCAGTTTGCGTTTTGTTTATTATTTTGAGATTGATCAGAATCCTTTTTTCCATGTGCACTATAATCTATAGATCCTAGGGATGAAAATGAAGTTACAGCTAATAGTAAAACCGTTGATATCATTATAGATATTTTTAAACGATGTT
>JBGTFK010000161.1:0-7292 GCA_041747305.1 Candidatus Nitrosocosmicus sp. | reverse complement strand
CATGGTCATGCTTATGGTCATGGTCATGCTTATGGTCATGGTCATGCTTATGGTCATGGTCATGCTTATGGTCATGGTCATGCTTATGGTCATGGTCATGCTTATGGTCATGGTCATGCTTATGGTCATGGTCATGGTTTTTAATATTCAAAATAGCCACAAGCTCAGGAGATAATTTTATGACTATCATTTTATTATCATCAAGAAAAACTACATCACCGTCTTTAAGATGGGTTTTAGAAGGCAAAATAAATCCGATATCAGTCTCTTTATCTGAAACTTTTCTCATTCTAACCTTCTCGGTTTCAGATCTCGCAATTACTACATTCTCGACGGTATTTTTTTTAACCGACTCTTGATATTTTTGATGTAATTGTGGATCTTTCTTTATGTTTCCTATAACAGTTGTAATGGTTAACATCAGATATCATATAGAGGTCAATCTTATCCATAAAAACAATTTCAAAATCTTAATCTTATTTTGAGCCAAGCAAAGATATTCGTCAAAACTTTTTTCGGAGTGTGAACAGAAATATCTAGAAATTTAGGTTTTATTGTCTCTACTGACGTTATTATCATGACTTTCTAGATTATTTGTGTTATTATTGGGATTGGGATTGGGATTCCTTATTTTGTTCACAGCGGTTATCATATTTTGTAAATTTTGAGTATAATCATACTTTCCGTATTGTTTATAGTTACCAGGATTTAATTCGGCAAACACTAGCCCTCCATCAGATATTTCAATTTTTGAACCAACCTCAAATTTTTGAGCTACAACACATTGTCTTACCAAGTGATAAGGATAATCAAGATTGAGGTGAGATTTGGGATTTATCAAACCTGAAATCGAAGACAATTTTCCAAATTTGACAATTACATGTCTAATTTGTAAAGGGTCGATGATGGACATAGAATCATCAACATTAGACTTTTCAGTACAATGTCTAATTTGCAATAGTAATCACCTTTTTGAATCAGCAAGTGCTTGAGGATTGAGGTCATCTGCAGCTAAATTCTTATCAATCCTTAAAACAGATTTTGCCATTTCGCCTGATGCTTCCAATGCCATTGTTTTTACTAAAACTGGATCTAAAACGCCTTTAGAAACCATATTTACAATTTCACCACTGTCGATATCAACCCCATAGCCATCCGGGGAGGCTTTAGCATTCATTACTTTTTCTAAACCGTTAAATCCGGCATTTGTTAATATTTGTCTCATAATACTTTCGAGTGCAGATGTTACCACTTCTAGACCTACTTGCTCCAATCCACTGAGTTTGAGTTTTTTAATTTTTTCAATTATATGCAATTCGGCAGCACCACCGCCTGGCACAATTCCGTAATTTAATGCAGCTTCTGCAGCATTGATTCCATCAATTGTTGATCTCCATCTCTCTAACGATGTTTCCTTTGTAGAACCTGATATCAGTACAGTGATGATCTTCTTTCCTCTGCCATTTTCTAAATATATTATACCGTTATCCTCATCCTCGTATATTTTCTCAGAAACACCAAGGATATCTTTATTTTTTAGATCATCTAGTGTTCGCACTGGTTTTGCGCCTGTATATCTTGACAAATATTCTATTTCTTCGTTTGAAATGTGGACCGCAAATAATCCCTTTGATACAAAAAGATCTTCAACTATTTGATCCACTTCAGGTGAAGCTATAAAAAGAGTATTTGCTCCCGTTTCAACTATGGTGTCAACAATTTTTTTTGATTTTTCCAAACGATCTTTTTCCATAGTAAGGATATCTTGATATTTACTATTTTCTTTAATCCATGACTCTTTTACTGGTTTTAAATCCAATCTCAAAATTAGAATTTTCGAATTTTCAACTTTGCTGGGAAGTTCTGGATCGATTCTTTTTCTTTCCAAAACAATACCATTGAAAATTTTATCCTCAACATCTACTCTTCTTATAACCTGTACTGCCTTATCAAAATCATATAATCCGTTGTAAATTGCATCTTTCCCTACAGTACGTAACGCATTAACAACCAACGTATGCAATACTCGACCATCCAATTTTGATGACAAGCTCGTTTTTACGATTTGATCGAGTTCAGGAGCATCAAGATTGATCTTTATGGCACTCTTTTTTAGTAATTCACAGGAATGTTTTATACCGCTTTCAATGCCTTCAACGACCTTAGTAGGATGCACCGCAAGTTCACGAATTAATCTTTTACCTTCTTTGATCATCTCAGCTGCCAAAATGACAGCCGTTGTTGTTCCATCACCTACTTTTTGCTCCTGCCTTTCTGCAATTTCTACTATCATTCTTGCTACAGGATGAATTGCTCTCAATGAAAGTAATATGGTAACACCATCGTTAGATACATGTCTATTCATTGATTGATCGATCAAAAGTTTATCCAGACCTTTTGGTCCCAAGGTGGTTCTCACCGTTTCAGCTATGGCCATTACCGCGTTTGAATTAGACTCTAAAGCATTGAATTCAATATTTTCAGCAATTGGTTTCCAAACTCCAAAATTTTGTGGTGAAGACATATTTTTTAAAATTAAAGACCAAGAGATAAATGTATCAGAAATAATAAACTGGAATAGAAATTAAAGGAAGAAAGAGAGAATTTAGGGAAAAAAGAATGTTGGGGAGTGGGAGAAACCTTATGCCATAAAGTATCTCTGTGCTAAAGTTAGTTCCTTTGCTGGATCAACAGTAGCGATCTGCCCGTCAATCTTTACTTCATATGTTTCAGGATCTATCTTAATTTCGGGTGTTTTATCATTCCTCATCATGTCTTTCTTTCCTATGGTTCTACAATTGCTTACAGGCAATACAGTTTTTTCTAATCCTAGTTTCTGAGGAACACCCAGTTTTATTGCTTTTTTGGACATGAAAGTAAAAGATGTTTTCTTTACAGCCCTACCCATTGCACCAAACATTGGTCTGTAGTAGACCGGTTCTGGTGTTGGCAAAGATGCATTTGGATCTCCCATTATAGACCAAGCAATAAATCCACCTTTAAAGACCATTTTTGGTTTTGCAGCAAAGAATGGAGTATTATACATGACTATATCAGCATACTTTCCTACTTCTAGTGAGCCAAGGTGATCTGAAACACCTTGAGTAATTGCACAGTTAATTGTTGTTTTTGCAATATAGCGTTTTGCTCTTAAATTGTCGTTGTCGCCTTCCTCATCTTTAAGTTTTCCTTTCATTTTTTTCATTTTGTCGGCCGTTTGCCATGCACGAATTACAACCTCTCCAATTCTACCCATAGCCTGACTATCTGATGAATACATACTAAGTATACCTTCATCATGTAATACGTCTTCGGCTGCTATTGTTTCGGCTCTAATTCTAGAATCTGCAAATGCCACATCCTCTGCAACAGCAGGATTAAGATGATGACAAAACATTAGCATATCAAGGTGTTCATCGATAGTGTTAACAGTAAATGGTCTTGTAGGATTGGTTGAAGAAGGCAAAACATTTGGTTCGGCAGCGATAGCCATTATATCGGGAGCGTGACCACCACCTGCTCCTTCTGTATGATAGGTATGAACTGCTCTTCCATCTATTGCGTTTACCGTGTCTTCCAGATACCCACATTCATTTATTGAATCAGTATGGATTGCAACCTGAACATCAGTTAAATCAGCTGCACGAAGAGATGCATCTAAAACTGCTGGAGTGGTTCCCCAGTCTTCATGATCTTTTAATCCGCAAGCACCGGCTTCAATTTGTTCCATTTGTGTGGCTAGTGATGGATGAGAATCATTACCCTTGCCCAAGAAACCCCAATTCATTGGAGTATCTTCTACGGCTTCTAGCATTCTGCTAATATTAAATGTACCTGGTGTGCAAGTAGTTGCATTGGTACCATCAGCAGGACCAGTACCTCCGCCTATCATATTACAAACACCGTTGCTAATTGCATCAACGTATTGTTGAGGAGAAATCATGTGAATATGATTATCGAAGTGTCCGGGGGTACATATTGTATGTTCACCGGCAGTCGCCTCAGTGCATGCAGATACTACCATATTTCTGTTAACGTCATCCATTACCAAAGGATTACCGGCTTTTCCTATGCCTGCTATTTTGCCATCTTTAATACCTATATCACCTTTGACTATCCCAATCACAGGATCAAGTACCACAGCATTTGTAATAACAAAATCTAAGGCACCGTTTGCATTAGTTACCCCTGGCGTTTGAGCCAGACCATCTCGCAGTGTTTTACCACCTCCGAAAACACATTCATCACCATGAGATATGAGATCTTTTTCAACCTCGATCATAAGATCGGTATCAGCTAATCGAATTTTATCTCCTTGCGTTGGACCATAAAGATCAGTATATTGTTTTTTAGTTAATTTTAAGACCATTTCCATCCTCTCCTAATTACTATCCATTCCTTTAAAACCAAAGAATTTTGCCTTTTCAAATGCAGATTTTCTTATATTTGTTGACTTCATACTTCCCATTGTTAAACCATTGAATCCAAAACAAACTCTTGATCCACCTAATTCACACAGTTCAACTTCCTTTGTGTCACCTGGTTCAAATCGTATAGAAGTTCCAGCGGCTATATTTAGTCTATAACCAAAGGCATCTTTTCTAGGAAAGTCCAGTGCCTTATTAACTTCAAAAAAATGCGTATGCGAACCTATTTGGGACGGTCTATCACCAGTATTTTTTACTGTGATCTTTATGGTCTTTCTATTCTTATTGCAAAGTACATCGCCATCAGATAAAACATATTCTCCAGGTATCACGGTAAATTAAAACCTCCTTTTAAACTCAATTTAGAAATAATTCTAATTGTCATTTATAATTCACCTATTGAATTGGATCATGAACCGTGACGAGCTTTGTACCATCTGGAAATGTAGCTTCTGTTTGTACCGTATGAATCATTTCAGGCACTCCCTCCATAACATCTGCCCTTTTTAAAATATTTCTTGCAGACGTCATTAATTCTGCGACTGATTTTCCTTCACGTGCGCCTTCTACAACAAAATTGGATATATAAGCAATTGATTCTGGGTAGTTTAGTTTTATTCCTCTCTTTTTTCTGCCCTCGGCAATTTGGGCAGCTGTCCATATCATCATTTTTTCAATCTCTCTTGGGGCTAACATCATGTTTAATTCATTTATAACAAACGTGGTGAATTATTTTAAATTTCATAAAAAATCAACTATATGAAGAAACGCTATAGGCGATAAAATTTAGTAGATGTCGACTAATTCAGAAATTGTTTTAGAATATTGGGCTTCTTGTTATTAGATAAAAGTCTCAGTTTTTAACTTTCCATCACACGTTTATGATCTCAATCAGATTTCGTCCTCCATATACATCTTATTAACGAAGGCCGAGGCTTATATTTCCTAAATTCAAGGTACAAATACTTTATGTTCTTGCAAAACTTCTTATTCCAGGTTTAGAACTCTTTTACGTGATCCTATATTAAGATGTATTCTCTTGTTACTAATGCTAACAGTAAATGATAAAATCTTTTGATCCAATTTAACAAATCCTATAATTAACAAATACCCCAAAAGACAGTAAGGATTATGATAATTCATATTCTTCCTACTATTAGAACAATATGGTTCGAATTATATCTAAATTTCAGAATCTATTTTTAATTGAAATCAGGACGAATAAGTATAGCTTTGGATAAAATCAAATATAACTAAAATTTGAATAGAAAGTACAATAATTAGAGTTTCTTTTAATAGGAAGCTCCAAAAATTATATGAAATTTAAACAAAAAGTACAATATGAGTAAACTATTTATAGTAAGGCAATTATGAGAATCTATGAAAATATTAGGTATACTTATAGGTTGTATTATTTTAATTGGAGTTCTAGTCCTAAACTCACCACAATTTACCAATGCTCAAAATACGGCGGATACTTCTGATGGATCGGGAGGATTTGAAATTGGCAAAGTACTTCCAGAACAATGGGGTTGGTTTATCGTTCTCGGTTTAGGACTAATATTTGCAGTAGTTATTTCACTAGAAATTAAGTTGGAAGAAAAATATCTAGGAGTTACAGAAACCTCTGAGTGGTTCAATACTGCAGGCAGGATAATAAAAACAGGACTAACCGCTGCAGCCATAGTATCAGCATGGACGTGGGCAGCAACACTTCTGCAGTCATCCACAGTTGCGTTCCAATATGGAGTAAGTGGACCATTTTGGTACGCTGCAGGAGCTTCAATTCAGGTCTTATTATTTGGTATTTTGGCTATCGAATTAAAGAGAAAGGCTCCAAATGCCCATACATTTTTGGAAATAATACGTGCAAGGTTTGGAGAGGGTGCTCATCGTGTTTTCCTTGTTTTTGCATTGATGACTAACATGATTGTCACGGCAATGTTGCTTCTTGGAGGGGCTGCTGTCGTAAATGCATTAACAGGTATGAATATTTCTATTGCTGCTTTTCTCATACCTGTAGGGGTGATGATTTATACTCTTGTAGGAGGATTGAAAGCAACATTTGTCGCGGATTATGTTCATACCATAATAATTTTTATAGTAATCCTAACTTTCGTAGCGGTTGTATACTTTATCAGCCCAATAACGGGTGGAGTACAGGGAATGTATGAGAAGCTTACCGCGGCGGCAAGTCTGCACCCGGTTGAGGGAAATGCAGCAGGGACGTATCTTACTATGGCATCTATGGGCGGATTAATCTTTGGTATAATAAACATAGTAGGAAATTTTGGTACGGTATTTGTGGACCAAGCGTATTGGCAGAGAGCCATTGCGGCAAGACCACAGTCTACCGTGAAAGGATTTCTGCTTGGAGGTATGTGTTGGTTTGCAATCCCATTTACACTTGCAACCACCATGGGACTTACAGCAGTGGCCTTACAGGTTGACCTGACGCCCGAGCAAGTCCAACTAGGTCTAACCGTGCCCGCTGCAGCATCTATTTTGATGGGAGAGGTAGGCGCAATAATGGTCTTAGTAATGCTGTTTATGGCAGTAACCTCGGCGGGATCTGCGGAGCTGATAGCTGTATCCTCACTTATTACCTATGATGTTTATAGAACATACAAGAATCCAAATGCGTCAGGTAAGCTTCTTTTAAAAGTATCTAGGGCAACTATAATTGTATTCGGCCTGGGTATGGGTGGTCTTGCAGTAATCCTGTTGTCTTTGGGCTTGAGCCTCGGGTTTGTCTACCTTGCTATGGGGGTGCTAATTGGTTCTGCTGTAATTCCTATTGCGTTGACAATTACTTGGAAGAAAACTGACAAGACCGCCGCAGTCGTTGGAGCAGTAGGAGGATTA
>JBGTFK010000160.1:0-7851 GCA_041747305.1 Candidatus Nitrosocosmicus sp. | reverse complement strand
AAGGCTACTACTGAACCGACAAGAGCTGCTGCAATAAACATTGCAAAGATTCCAACTTTGTGGGTATTTGTTATGTTACTCATTATAATCAGAATGTATAACTGAAATTAATTATATCATAGTTTGGATACTTGTTACTGTTTTTATTGGATAGTATAATTTTTAAAAATATTTATTGATTATAATTTTTTAGACAATTTGTACCTTTTTTGACTGTTTTTCTTTTTCTTGCGGGTTTGTTTCGTAGCAGTATGTGACTGGTGGTCGTTGGGGTCTATCTATCATTAATCTATAAAATTAAATTATACTAGTTTTATATAGAAAGGTAATGGGCCCGTAGCTCAGCCAGGTAGAGTACCGGACTTTTAACTACTAATAGAAAGAAATCCGGCTGTCTGGGGTTCGAATCCCCACGGGCCCGCTGAGTAATAGGGTTCATATATCAGATCAACTTTAACGAATATAGTCAGCAAAAGAGAGGGATATGATTGCCAGTTAAACTTTCTACAACAATAAGTAATATTCAGACCATACCTAATGAAAATAATCGAATTTTGGTCAATGAATTTTAATTTGATGAAATCTCCAGAGGATA
Organism: Candidatus Nitrosocosmicus sp.; assembly: GCA_041747305.1. Lineage (GTDB taxonomy): Archaea > Thermoproteota > Nitrososphaeria > Nitrososphaerales > Nitrososphaeraceae > Nitrosocosmicus. The sequence continues at coordinate 7,256 of JBGTFK010000160.1, read as the reverse complement.
TAATTGATTATGTAGTAATTCATGAAGTATGTCATCTAAAAATCAAAGGCCATTCTTTCCATTTTTGGGATTATCTTAAACAGTTTGTACCTGATTATCAGCAGAAAATAAAATGGCTCGAAAGAAATTCGGTAAATATATTATCATAAATATATTAGATAAAAAAATGTATTTCCGTTAATAAGAAATTAAAAATATCTATAGAATCACTTTAACTTTGTCTTTTACTTAAAAAATAAGAAATATGCCTATGGCCTCATTTTCAAGATTATCTATTCATTTATCTTCCAAGAAAAATTAATCAAACTCACCAGTCATATATTCCTGAGCAATAAGTTCAATTCCTTTCGATCTGTTTTTTATAACAAGGCTTCGGATCAAATTCCCTTTGCCAAAATAGTGTAAATCGATGTTCTCTAGCATATTAGAACCACTTCACCACAAGGAACTTAATCCCCACGCGCCCGGACTAACTGTCAATAATTATCTGGATGGAATAATATCGATCTTGATCTGCATACACTAGATTAGTAATTAACATAGTGCTTGCGGATGAACAGTGTTTTATCAATCAAATCCTTTCTGTCTACTGATATTCGCGGTATTATTTCTTTAATTTGTATTGAAATACTTTTTGATGACTGTTATTACAAAGGACTAATAATTGGGTTTATCGAACCTACAATCCTCAAAGATTTCCATATTTAACAATAACCTTTTTTACTTGTATGCTCAAGTATTGGAATGTATAACAAGCAAATGGTTTTTGCAATATCAATTGCAATCTCTCTTATGATTTACCTGGTCGGCGGTATTTCCTTGTTCCCGTCCCAACAAACTACAGCACAAACAAGTAACCCTGGTAACAATACTCTTGCAACCATCTCCACTGAAGAGATAGTGAATGCAACCTCGCCAGGACAAGCAGTTGTACTTAGAGGAATAGTCTCTTCTGAGGACTTTAAGGGAGCAACCATAAAGCCCGGTGACGAGTCTCATGGCGCACCCATCCTTCCCAATAGACCAGACGGCACTGCATACGTAGGTACCGTTACCTATTCTGCAACAAAGCCAGTCGAGGTGGGCATTAGCCACAGACTCCACATAGACAACGCCACTTATTCAAACATTAACCAAGAGGCATTTGGCGAGCTATATTCTAGCTATCACCATGGGAAGGGGGAGACTGGAACACCCGGAGAGTTAAGTGTTCCGTCCGTAATCGTACCTGACTACGGCACTGCTGCCCCTCCGTACTTCTCTGCCTCAATACCTTTTGTGGGGGACTCGGTGTGGCTCAGAACTCCCCATGGGGAACCATTTGTAGCTGTATATGAGATATATGCTGAAATAGTCCAACCTATGGGAGTAGTAGACCTTGACACCTCGACAAGGAATACCATAACAAACAGCACAAGCATCAGCCCATCCTCATAGGAATGTCAACAACCCACTATCACTAGCGGCTGGTACTTTACATATAAACAGGACGTTTCTGTAATTAATGATTGGCAATCCAATTGCCATCCAATTTTTTTGTCCCTTGTATAGTTATAACACTGCAGTTTTTGACAAAAGTCGAAAAAATTTAAATCAAATTCTGGTACGAATAAAATAGAATCCATTTAAAATACCGATATCAGCACTAATCCCCACGCGCCCAGACTGTTACTAGATATCACACCAAAGTATCAGATATTAAGCACTAATTTGCAAAATCAGAGCAGGGAATTCATTTTACGATTAAATGTTATAGAACCCGGCTAGTTTGGGATACCATGAACTAATTCTAAAGGTGCTAATATGTCAGGCTAGTGAATTTATCTCGCAAATTTACCGAAAGTAGATTGCTATTTGTTCTTAGTCTTATAGGCTGATTACTCCTTATAGCCTATCCTTATTTACCTAATCTCTAACAAAATTCTCGAGTCTTTTGGTATACCAATCCCAGCCCTCATTATGTTCATCATATTGAATTCTATCTACATTTGTAAAGCCGCTATGGATTAAAGTAATTTTCGTTTTATCATTGTCTAGCTGTTCAAGTTTCCAAGTAACAATAGTATTTTTATTATATTCTGGTTTCGTTGTAAAGTTCCAAGTATAAGAAAGTTCTCTATTTGGGATGATACTAATAATTGTTCCAATAACATCATGATCCTTTTTTTCTTTTGTCACCTCCTTTGAAAATCTAAAAAATACTTTTCCTCCAGCCCATGGTTCTATGGTCGCTATGTTGGGAAACCACTGAGTTAATAGCTCGGGATCAATTAGAGCTGAATATACTTTATCTACTGAGGCATTGATTACTATTTCTTTCTTAATTATATCATAATCTTTTTCTTTCATTTCTTTCTAATTCCATGATTCTTTTCTTTGTTACTTGTATCCTCAACAAACTTTTTAAGATCATTGAGACTATGACCCCACATCTTATCAAAAAAATCCTTTATTTCCATTGAAGTTTTAGGATTAATTGAATATCGTTTTTTTTGCCCTTCTCTGGTTTCTTGTATCAAATCAGCATCCTTTAAAATTCTTAGATTAGTAGAAACTGCAGCCAACGTTGTATCAAAATACTTGGCAATCTCAGTAGGATACATATCCCGTTCTCTCAACAGTAGTAATATTTGTCTTCTACTGTCCTCAGATAGTACTTTCCAAACCGAAGGCGCCATTACTATAATAAATTAGTTGTACAGTTATTTAAATATTTAAATAATAGCGGTCATATTTATTTCCAATGTCCATAAATGAGCACGAAAAGAGAAATGGAAAAAAAGATAAAGACCTCTCGAAAAACCATACAGTTGTTTCGCAAGATGAATGGATAAAAGCTCGTAAAGATTTACTAACAAAAGAAAAAGAGTTTACCCTTGTACGTGATCAACTTAGTCAAAAGAGACGAGATTTACCTTGGGTTAGAGTTGATAAAGATTATGTTTTTGAGGGGCCAAAAGGGAAACAAACATTATCAGAACTTTTCGATGGTAGAAGTCAACTAATAGTCTATCATTTCATGTTTGATCCAAGCTGGGATGCAGGATGTCCAAGCTGTTCATTTTGGGCTGATAATTTTAATAAAATAATTATACACCTGAATCAAAGAGATGTGAGCATGATCGCTATATCGAGGACACCATATGATAAAATAGCTGAATACCAAAAACGGATGGGGTGGGATTTTAGTTGGGTCTCTTCTTATAATAATGACTTTAATTTCGACTATCATGTGTCTTTCACAGAAGAGGAAGTAGTAAAGAAGAACGCGTTTTATAATTACGTGATACAGGACACAGGTATTTCAGAGATGCCAGGCGTCAGTGTATTTTATAAAAACCCTGAGGGTCATATTTTTCACACTTATTCAGCATATGCACGCGGTATAGATATATTGAATGGAGCATACAACTACCTTGACCTGGTTCCCAAGGGTCGAGATGAGGCAGGTCATTTAAATGCCCAATTCTGGGTTCGTCGTCATGATGAATACAATAAATAATTACTATCCACTCATTCAGTCAACGGATATTTTCATATAATTTTTATCATTGTATAGTTATAGTAGGAAAATAGGTACAAGAATCTACAATTTCCCTGCCACTAAAAATCCGTCCTTTTTCTATCATTGCTGATTTTTACATGAACCTTTGCAATAAAACCCCACTACCACAAGGAACTTAATCCCCACGGACGAGGACTGTTACTAAGCAATAAAATCTGTTTGACTAACTCAATAGTCCTTTGAATATAAGTTAGATGTGTAAATCTAATAAGATGGTAGGTGAAATACTCTATCTACACTGACCTTTGATTGCTTGAATAAACCATCTGGGCAGCGTATTTCCATTCCTTCTTACAAAATAGCTAAATGCCGAGTCCAAAACATATGTCCTTGCCCAATCGTCTTTAGATCTAATTGACCTTCCATATGCCTGTATCAATCTCAACGCTGTCTGCCAATAATACCATTCTTCATCCACCTGTCTTTTTGCATTAGTCCACCTATCACTTTTATTTGGATATGGCACTTTAGTTATAATCTGAAATCTTGACAGGTCATCCTTTAAATCAAGTCCTGTATGAAGTGAGGGTGAAATAAGTACGGTTGGTTTTGGACTGGAGGTGTGTTGGGATATTATTTCATCTCTTTGTATTTCTGGATCAGTAACTAAAAGCCTCCTTGTATTTTCCTTAGATAGATTCTCTTTGATAAAGTTAAGCTGTTCATACGATGTTGTATGGATTATTCCTTTATCATTTTTATGAGTGGACATTAAATTGTCAACGGTCGTAGAAATTTTAGACATGATATCAATAGATTGTAAGTTACTGTAGTTAAGATATGCAATATTTAAGGGATAAATCGCTCTATGTTCAATTGGAAAATCCGATTCAACTTGAATAAATTTTACATCATCGGGAGCTAAACCAATACTTTTGCAAAATGCCTTGTTGTTTAGGATAGTCGCACTCATTATCAACGTTTTGGATCCCTTTTCAAAAACAGTCTTACAGTATGGTGAAATATCTAGTGGTTTTAATTCCACTTTCTCTATTTTGTAATTGTCTTTTTTAATGTCCGAAACTATCCAATTTTTCGGATTTGCAAGTATGCTGTTTATTGTTCGCGTCAATCTTTCTGTATCTTTGAGAGCATCAACAGCAAGCTCATCGCCAAGAGTCTTCGTATCATCTTTTGACGTAATTTCAACATTAGCATATTTTTTTGCTATTTCTTCATCACTTTCAAACAATTCAGTTGCAGAAACTATTCTTTTTTTGTGATCGAGGTTTTCTGGTGATATCTTTCTTGTATTATAGTAATCAAATTTGATACTTCTTTCCATGTCCAGTGAGGACGCTAAAGAATCATTACCAATTGCAATTACCATTTTGGTTTCAAGATCTATTAAAAAATCAATCCATCTTTCTATACTATCATAACCATAATCAACAATATCAAAATTACCTACATACCGTTTCCATCTCTTCTTAGATATTGATAATCCCCTAAACTTTACAATTTCTGTTTCTAAAAGATGACCTTCATCCAATACCAGAAGTTCCCTTTCCGAGAGGCGCTTATTATAAGGTAAGAAGGCAAGAAAGATAGAATAATTAAATATAGAATGACTGGATGCCAATGCAATATTTAATTGATTGAAGTATTCACAAGGTTTCCACTCTCTTCTCACCTTTAGTTTGCTTATAGGTAACCATTCAGAATGTTTTTTTTGATACTTCTGTTTAGTGTCATTGTCAATGTATATTTCTTCATCTTTTGTTCTTTCATTAATTATCTTATAATCTTTCGCAAAAGTCCTATACTTGCAGCCATCCTCTTTAAAGGATTCGTTAGTCATACATTGTCCATATTCAACAGTTGTGTGATAACATTCATTTGGATTAGAGGATGCACATATCCCACATTGATAGGTTCCATTGTCTACAAAGTCTTGCTTTAGTAAACAAGGAAAGTTATTTTTTCCCTTAGCTGCCTTCACATATGGAAAATCATTGGAATACTGAGTCTGCAGGTCCTTGGTAGATGTGCATATATAGCTGGAACCCAAGCTCAAAGATAGTGCAATGGCTGCTGCACTTTTTCCAAATCCTGTTGGAGCTTCTAATAAAACATATCTGTAGCCAGAATTAAAGGCATCAGATATGTCGTTTAACACCCTCTTCTGATTTTCTCGCTGTATAGAAAATGGAAAATTCTTAACCAGGTCAGATTTTGTAAGAGGTTGTGGAAGGTTATTCAGCTAAAGTCATTTTATATTATCATAGCGGTATTATAAATTTCAGTTCTGGATCTTACTCAGAGATAAAAATGGCAGCTTGAAATTGACAACATAAATAGAGATCTTTAGGTCAAACGACAAAACCTAATTAGAAAAAGATTTAGAATGTTTAGGGCGAGTGTGTATCAACCACTTTTATTAGAACCCCATTACCACTAGGAACTTAATCCCCACGGGCCCGCCTCTTTCAATATTCCACTTTTTCTCTCAATTAACACCCGTTTTGCTCTTCTCACTACTTCTGTTCCTGTTTATGCATTTTCTTCCAAATTCCTCTGCTTCCCATCCTCATATTGTTGTTCTAAACTGAATTTTTCTAATTTTAGACAATCTACATCACATTGTAATTTGTACTTCATCTCTGCTAATTTTCTTATATCACAAAGGTAATCTATTAATACATAAACGTCTTCCTTAAACAGTTCTCCTCTTTTCAACTTTTCAGCAATGTGAATAAAAAACGGCAAAAAGTTTGCATAGTTAACAAGTATATTTCCAAAATCCTGCATATTTTTCAAAGTTAAATATTCATTATAGTATCTTTTTACTACATCAAATGTAATGTCTAAGTGAGTTGCTACTTGTATGGTACTTTTACCTTTTGAGAACATTTCAAGTGCTCTAGTATGGAAGGATTGAAGAGGCTTGGGCTCTGGTTCTTTATTGTATTCGCGGAGAATGATACCGATATCTCTTAGAGACATTCTAAGCTCTTTAGCTATCTGTCGGGTTGTTTTACCATCTTCATAGAGGGAAATTACCATTTTTTTCTTTTCTTTCTTTGATAGTACCATATGACTCTATGAAAATAAAATATATAAAAGACAAATTTCAAATAGATACCCAAAAACTCGATTTTATACACTTGAATTCGTTGATACCATCGAATTTTTCTAAAAAAAGTCCAAGCGCGGATTTGCTTAGCAAAAATTCTCAAGAAACTAAGGCAGAGAAAAATACTATCAATTTTGATGGATTCCAGCAGTGGTTTTCTTATATCATGGGCGTTTGTCTTCTTTCAGTTTTTAGGCATACTCAAACTGTTGAACGGAAAGACCGGTAAAGGATTTGAACAGTGATGGTTTTCTGGATATCCTATCATAGGATAGCAGGGAAAGGACAGCGTTATACAACACAGACAGAAATGAAGCTGTTTGGACTAATTACGCAAGAGATCTATTAATCTGATACAGTCTAATTTGGAATGTTAGATTAATTAGATGTTTAATATGGAACAAGTGCATTTGTTCAATTCAAGGTTTTTGAAAGCAAAGTTACAGTCTTTTATATAATGTGAAATTTAGATATTTGAGCATGGGTCATAATTCATTTTGACATATCAATCAATAATCAAGCTCAGAAATACATCAACAGCCAATCAGGTATTTGATTGCTCTTCTAGGATTATCTTTTTGCATCTTGAAATTATAATAAACAAGTATCTGGTAC
>JBGTFK010000159.1:0-13322 GCA_041747305.1 Candidatus Nitrosocosmicus sp. | reverse complement strand
ATGTCCATTAGATTGATAGGAGTACTAATGGTTTCATCTCTCTTAATAATTCCTAATGTTTCTTCGTTGCTACTAGGATATGGATTCAAGAAAACCATACTATTCTCAATTTGTTTTTCTTTGACATCTGTAATTTTGGGAGTCCTGTTGGCTTATGAATGGAATATTACACCTAGTGGTATGATAGTATTAATGGCTGCAGGAATATTCTTTGGAGTAAATGTATTGAAGTACTCATCTTCACGCCTAAAGACCAAGGCCATAAAAGCATAATGATTTTCTTCGTTTTCGATATATATTTACCATGATCTTATTAACTTAACGAAACTTACATGGGTCTCTATCGGCGTATTTTCAGATAGCTGATACAGTTTCGACCTTCAGCCGATAGATCCTGCTCAAATAAAGAAATTTTTTGCAAAAAATAGCTCGTTTGAACGAACAGTTCAAATTGATTCGGTCAATTCTATGGCCTTTGCTATCTGACAAAAAAAATATTATCCATAAGTTCTGAAAGATTAAACTTCCATTATTTCATAACCTCAAAATTAATCATTGGGTGTCTGCGAGTTTGGATATATTTATAGTACAAAAGCTCTGTACAAACGGTGTATCTACAAATTACTGTCATTTCAAGATACCGAGATTCATTGCAGGGTTTCTCTTTTCCTGACACTTCTTGATAATTGTGGTACCGTGGTTGTTGCTGTATATCTACCAACACCAAATAAGAGTACTTTTAGGATGCCGATTATTCTACTATAATAATTGTTACTTCGAAATATGGGTAAAAAATACATTATTATTCTATCAAGGTAGATTAGACAATATCTATTCATTATTTAAATGGTTAAAATCAACTCAAATGTATTGACATTCTTCTAAAGAATGCAATTACTACTTTTGAAAATCAGCAGTATAATTCTCTGCTCACCATAGTATTTGATTATGCATATGAAACTGCAACAGCTCCGGGCCTAATGGATTCAATGCACACATCAGGTGATTAGATTAATCTATCATGTTACAATTAGATGCATGCTACTATTGTATTAGAACCCTACTACCACAAGGAACTTAATCCCCATGGATGAGGACAATTTTTTAATAACAATCCAAATTAAAAGCGCATAAACACAATATAATCATAAAACCAATAGTGAAAACTAACAAGGACAGAGATATAATGCCTAAATATCGGGATAGATTAGAAAATGAACCGAGCGTTCTAGTCAGGAAGAAACGGTATACGGAGATATACTATTAGGAAATCTTTTTGAATGTATTATATTTCAACCATATATGCCCGTATAATCATCGAAATCAAGATGATTATGAATAGTTTAAGTATTATTAAATAAATGCTAATCTAATTATATAGTTGTTAACATAATTATTATTAACTATCTATACACTTATTAATAAAGTGATATCATATTGATTTGATGACAAAAAAACTAATTTTTGCAGCGATTAATATGACAACTATGTTGATGTTAGTGGCAATAAATTCATTAGCTGGTTCTATAGCAACAGCTGCTACAGACCAATCGTGTGATAATTGGACTGACAGACACATAAAAACTCATGAACGTCTCGAAGATGGTAAAGTAAGTAATGGCGATATCAAATCGCATGATAACGGTATCAAAAACAGAGACAATGTTTGTAGATAAATTTTAGCCAATTACTAAAATTATTTTTTAGTTGTTTTGAATTGAGTTTGATTGACTTATTTGTCTAATCTAAATTTAGGACACTATTTTATTCATTAAAAGTTTAGATATATTAGTTCATAATTAATTTTGTAATTCAGTATTTTATGTAGGATATTTCACTATATCGTACACATTTCATATTTGAAAACAAGAAAGAATCGCATCATTACAGTAATAAGCAATCACAATTAATCTGCGCAAACCATTTTAGCCATTATTTATTGCTTTCAATGAGCAAAATAAATTAGAATTTTACATTTTAGACTCGTAATATATCTATTACGAAACCCACTGGGCCCGATCCGTTGATGGTCTATTGATGATTTCCTCCAATGCCTATTGTTTAAAGTACTTGAAGTCCAATTCTAACTTAAACAATTTAAATAAAATATAAAAATATATGGTATATCCACATCTAACTTTGCAGAGTACCAATCTGTAGTCAATCGGTCAACCCAAAAATTGTACCGTTAACAATATAAATCCGACCCAGTCCGTCTGGCATCAGGCAAAGGGAATATGTTAGTCAGAGGTTAATATTCTGGTTTTGTAGTTATGTAATATAATTATCTTTAACTCCTCTTCATCAAGCCTTGTTAATCTACCAGTCATTTCTGTAAATCTTGATATCGCATTTCTGTTAGCTATGCCTTCACATTTCATGTGATGGAACAAATAATCTAGTAAGTAGATACCATCTCCTAAATCCTTGTAAATGGCTATCAATCTATCAAAATTCAAGAGCTTCAAATAATCTTCATACAGGGTAACGACATCATCAGCTTCCAGATTCAATGCAATTACAACCTCTACACGACTCTTGTTCCCTTTAAACATTAGAAAAGCCTTGGATGTTGATGAAAGATCTTTGTTCTGATATTCTGTTTCTTCTCCAGTGAATCTTCTAATGATATCTCCTATATCCTTAAAAGGAACAGGGGCTACTTGAGCTATCTGTCGAGTTGTCTTTCCTTGCGAAGCAAGTTGAATTACCAATTCTTCTTTTTCTTTTCGGGTTAGGATTACCATATATTGAATATAAATTAAAATGTTTAAAAGCTCCTGATTCCTTTGATTCTAAATTAGACAATTATACACAGTGAATTCGAAACTCGCTGATCCTATGAATTCGAAACTCGCTGATCCTATGATTGTTTTAATAATTTAAAATTATTTGTAATTTATTTAATTTACTAGAACCCCAATTCACTAGGAACAATCCCACGAATGATAATTTTATAGTTTAATACTGTAATGATTGATTATCTTAGAATCACCGTGTTATTTTTTATTTCGTATTTATTTTGAAAAAAACCAATAAGTTTATCTTATTTCAATCTGATTTAGACATTGGCAAGCTGTAAATTTATTTTTTAATTAGAGAATGGAAAGTCAAAAGATGTAATTTGAAATAAGCAAGCAAACATCAAAAATAATTCTAAAAAATCAAAAAATACAAAATGGAAAATGGATTAGTTCGAATTGATGCATACCTTTCTACTGTTTACTGGAGGATTTTCTTGTGCACATACACCGCAGCGTATTATTCCATTGCCCCTACATATTCGATCAGAGTAAGGCCATGGATTCAGGTAAAGTTTTTGAATGGCTCAATAACCAAATGGGTGTGTGTAGCTTTACTTTTCATTGGGCACTTGCTAATGTTTGTCCATCATCATTTTGCCCAACTTCAATTTCTTGATTTGGCTCTTCAATAATTATTGTTTCTGTTGATCCCTGTTGTTGACTATTGGAAACAGCGGAATTGCCTTCATTTGGAACCGTTAATTCTACTATTGATTTTTTTAGTTCCGATAATGCCTGATTTGTGTCGTCCAAAGTCTTTTGTTCCTTTTCCTTTTCCTCTTCTGCCAATCCTAAAAAGTACAAATCTTGATTGATAGGTGCAGGAGATGATGTGGCAAAAGGTTGTGGTTCTGGAGGAATATTTGTTCCATCCTGTGGGGATAGTCTTATCGATTCTGCTACACTAGCTGACTGTGCCATTGATTTACACTTGTCTGCGTCTTTTATCGATTTGGCCCAATCTACTTTTGAATGAAGTAGTCCCTCAAGCTCTGCTTTGATTTTAGCAAGTTCGCTCAATACACCTTCTGATCCTCCCAATTCTTTGGCAGTATTTAATCTCTCTGTTACATAATCTATGTACGCCTTACTCTTTGTAAAAGCATGAGGTACAGCTAGACCAGGATTAGGTACAGCTAGACCACTCTTTTTTTTAATAGTATCCGATGGAAGGACCGAAAGATTATCTATATCAAATCTTGGATCAATTCCTGCTTGCTCTAACATCTCTCTAGCCTCTGTGGCATGAGGGTGATCCCATGGAACAACATGATGCACTTCATGGTTTTTAGGAATTTTAACTCCTGAGTCCAACACGGTTTTTCGACTTATTTCACTTATTGTATTCTCAAACGTTCCAGAGACTTTATCAGATGGAACGCCCAACTTTTTATCCACGTCTGCTCGATATTTTTCGTCTTTTAAGTATCTATCTGCATCTAAATCCGACGGCCATTGTGGATTATCCGACTTACCAGTATTTATAGTAATTTTTTCAGAAGGATTAATTAGCTTGTCAGGCATACAATTACAATCATCTATTTTTATAGGTTTCTTTAGTATTGCCTTACCAATTTTTTTTGCGGCCCCACCTAAAGCTAATTCAACAGCCTCATCCGTCATGGCTTTATTAAAATTGTTTAATCCTGAATTCAAGGATGCAGTGGTAGCCTCATTTGCCAACTGTGATGCATCTTCTGAAGAATATCCTCGATTAATGAATTCCACATTATAAGTATTATAAACAATATTACGCCGATCTTCAACTGAACAATATCCTGTTCCATGAGTAGCCCAAGTTGGACATTTTTGATATGCTTTCTTTATATCTTCTACCTTATCGAACATACCGCGCTTTTCTAAAAAGTCTTTACATTTTTTTAGCAAGTCCTGTATAAACTTTGGTAATCCACTAGCATCCACAGGTTTTCCTTTGATGTATATATCGAATGGATTAATGCTTCCCTTATTACTAACTGTTGATGGCGTTTCTCCACCACCATTATTACTAACTGTTGATGGCATTGTTATATCACCATTGATGATACCATTTTTATCAATGCCTTTGAAAAAATCACTAAGAATGTTTGGTAAATTACAAGTTTTATCATCATTTTGTGAAACTTTAGTCAATTGTAATAATGAGTATGATGTAGGCCCTAGTGGATTTTTTACTATTTCATTTGTCAATCCTTTCATATACTGCTTAACGAATTGTGGCCCCCCTTTTTTGCTAGCTTGTAAAAGTAATTGATTTATCATAGATTCAACAGACGTTTCAGAAATATCGTATTGATTAGATAGTGTTTGTGCTATTTGTGCTATGTATTGACTAGGATTTGTATTATCAGGGAATGATAAATCAATTCCTACATTTACTATCCCTTGAGATATATCATTTATCTGAGAATTCGCATGCATTATTTCTTGAACAATTGAAGATGTATTATCATTATTTGAAGTCATCATATATTTTGATATTTGACTTAGGGATTGGCTTACAAGGCCATTACAATAGTTTTTTGTTTTTAGAAGTATGTTATTCATAGTATCATAAGCTAATTTTTCACTATGTGATGAATCTGTGGGAAGAGTAGAGGTAAAGCGAAATTCTGAGGCTAAAGAAATAAGCAATTGTTCTATCGATACCCGGTCTGAATCAGGATCTGACTTTGTTACTTGTAGTGATATGTCTTTTATCATTTTTGTTATACTATCGTAATTATCAACCTGAGCATAGGAAAGTTTATTTTGCAACACAGGGGAAATAAACACTCCAGTCAATAGAATCATGATTAGTAGAGGACCTGGTGCTAATAATTTAAAACTCATGTTCGATTTCCCCATTAAGTAACATATCTTGATTTTCTAATTCCTCATTGATTGTTATTATTGTCACATAGGCTATGGAAGTGTCTACATGGTCATTGTTGATCTTTAAAGTGAATGTATCCGCAGTTGCAAGTCTAGCCTCCGGAGTGTAGTTAACCATACGGCTATATTGATTAATATTATCTAGCATGTAATTATATGATAACAACACTATAGTTGTCATAAACTCATCTTTTCTTTTGTCACTAAATACCGCTTGAATACTTTTAGTTAGATCCACTTCTAAGGTAACCCATATGTTCATAGAATTGGTAACATGATTTACCAAAGCAGTAACCTGATGGATACGGGTTATAAATACTTGAATAATGTCCATAATAAAAGACATAAAAAATATGGATCTGATCAAAGTAACAATACAAAAGAGGGATAAAGATCTCTTATGGTTTCTTCCTTGTTCTGACATTTATTTATAACACATCTGTATTATGATTGCCACAGAGGAACACATTATTATTGAGCAACCTCGCTGTATTCTTCACCTTCACCTTCACCTTCACCTTCACCTTCACCTTCACCTTCACCTTCACCTTCAAACCAGCTATCTACCATTTTATCAATTTCTTTATCGGACATTACACCTTCATTTTCTTCTTCATCCTTCTTGTCTTTCTTGTCATCGTCATCATCCTTCTTGTCTTTCTTGTCATCGTCATCATCCTTCTTGTTTTCTGATTCACAATCTGAATCGTCTCTGTCTATAAATCCATCTCCATCGTTATCAATATCATCATCGCAGATTTCTTTCAATATTGGTTCACTAGGTGAAATTATAGTCGAAGTGGATGCCTCTTCAACTGGGGCCGGTGTGAGACAATTAGCCGCCATAGGATCTATTCCAAGGCTTATAAGCAAATTCGTGGGAGCAGCTTGAGGAATGACAACCGGAGGGGTGGACATTGGTATTCCAGGTATTGCTACGCTACCATCTGGTAGTGTTATTTCAGGAGTAGGTCCTGGAGGAACTATTCCAACTACACCGTTAATTATTCTAATAGAAGCATTTGGAAGTAATGCAATATGTCCATCAGTAAGTGTCAAAATCGAAATCCCTATAAAAAGTGGATGCGGGCTTACCTTAGTTCCGGGAAGGGCAGTAAAGTTTGGCGGAAATTGTGTAGCTGGCCCTGTTGTGGACGGAGATGGTGTACCAGTATTTGTTGTCGGCGAATTTGGTAAACCTGAATTGCTGGATGGTAAAGATGCAGGCATATTGGAAGGAGGCGTCTTGGGTGTAGCCTTAGGAGTACTAACTATTTTTAAGACCGTTTTTTTGCCATCATTATTATTGTTACCATCATCCTTGACAATGCCTTTAATTACGTTAATCAACTCACCATCTTTTCCAAAGTTATTACCATCTAATTTTGCTAGCTGTATTATTGCTTTAGACAGAGGACCACCAGGAGATGCTGATATTTGATTAGAAATCTCTTGCAATGATTGAGTCGCCACTTCCGATTTATTATTAACAAAGGATTGCAGGATGATTTGTTTAATTACTGATTCAATATCTCTTGCAGAAACTTCGTTTGCAGCCTGATTTGATATGGTTTGAGCTATTTGACTGATAGTTTCATTTGGATTGGCATTGTCACCGCCTACAGAGGATTGAACTGCGACATTTGTAATTGATTGAGGAATATAATTAGTTGTAGCCTCTTGCTTGATGATCTGCTCAGTTATAGATTGTATATCAGCAGTTGGAGAGGTTCCTACAGACTGAATTAATTTCGATAGTGATTGTATAACAACACCGTGAGGATAATAAATTGCTTGAGAATATAATTGACGAATTCCTTCTACTGCTGTTTCCTGACCAGACGTTTGTAAAAGTTGTGAATACACTGATGAAAGCAACTGTTGTACATTATCTGTATTTGTACCAGGATTAGCAGCTTCAACCTGTTTTGATATTTGACTAATTAACTCCTGTTGACCCGTTGTATCCGAATCCGAAAAACTATTACTATTACTAGCATTTAGTAAGCCTCCTTGTTCTGGGAATTGAGCCGATACCTGATCTGTTTCTATCAACGATGAAAGGGATAGATACCCGATTCCACCCAAGAGTATTAATGGAAATATAATTCTCAATATCAAATTACAATGTATTTTGGTTTTTTTTGGAATTTGCATTTCTGAATCTTTATTAGGTATTTTCAAACCGGATGATACATGCTTATTTGTCAAATCAAATGATATGTACTTAATTTTTTGTATAATGGATAGCGTTTTTTTATCCTTTTTCCCGGCAATATCAACGAAATTTCTTTGTTTTATCGATATTCTTGTTTGTGCCATAATCAAGCATAACCATGCAATACTATTTATAGTTTGCTAAATTATGTCTAACATATACAAAATCTCACATAATCAAACATAACCTATATATACTTAGCATGAGCGTAAAGAAACATAGTATGCCTTCTGGTGTTCCAATCACCTCAATTACCAGACTGAATTCTACAGTCAAAGATCTTCTTACACACTTGTATGCTCTTTCAGCTTTAGATATCGATGTTCTGTTTATCCTTATGAAGAGTAAAGAGCCAATGACTACGGAGGAGCTTGCCAAAAAGTTGAAACGTGATAAAAGCAACATATTCAGATCAGTCCAAAAGTTAGTCAATCAAGGATTATGCTCAAAGGAAAATAAAACGCTAGAAGCAGGCGGTTACTATTACGTATACAGAGGAATTGATGTCAAAACGTTCAAGATGGAAACAGAAAGAAAAATTAGAGACATCCAAAAAGGTTTTGAAAGGATATTAAAAAAGTTAGAAGACGACTTGGATCAAATTCTATCCACAATAAAAAATTAATGGTGATATGATAATTGCAAATTAAGAGAAGCTCTAATTATGAACAGACAATTCAAAATGTTGGGATTTAGATGAATGTACTCATAGCAGAAGATGACAAGACCATATCCAGAGCCTACAGGATAGTACTAGAAGAGAGAGGTCATAATGTTGCAATCACAGATGATGGCGAGATGTGCATGAAGATATATGAAGAAGCTCTGTCATCTGCTCCCAAAAAACAAAACAAAGTAATTACAAAGAATAAAAATACGAAAGCAACTTCAAATTCACATCCTCCATTTGATGTGGTAGTACTTGATTATAAAATGCCCAAGGTTAATGGATTGCAGGTTGCTAAAAAGATCCTAAAAATTCAGCCAAATCAGAGAATAATATTTGCTTCAGCCCATGTTGAAGAGACCCTAAAAGATTCAGTAAAACAACTCAGGAAGGTGATTGAACTGTTACAAAAACCGTTTGAACCCGATGTGCTTGTCGAGACAATAGAAGATCAGGAAGCATATGATGGTTTAAAGTCGCTTATCACAAATATCCGAGACTTTGACATTCAAAATCCTTCTCATGGACAAATGGAAACTTTGTTTAAAGGGTTAAGGAAAATTCAAAAAGGAAGAACATTTTGATCTAATTTCTCTAGTTACTTTTAGACTTTGTATCCTTTATTCCCGGATGGGAAGTTCGATCACGAATGTGGCTCCTTTGTCATCATTATTATACGCAAAGATTTTTCCTTTGTGTAATTTAACAATGGATCTGCATATGAAAAGCCCCAGACCAGTACCCTGTTTTAAGTCTTTACCAACTTTGATACCTTTGGTTACAAACTTTTCAAAAATATTTGGAAGTATATCTTTTGGTATTCCCATGCCTGTATCCCTAATCTTTATTTGGATGCTTTTATGTTTCTTGATATCAGAATGATTGCTAGAATTGTTTGATAGAAATATAATATTCCCTTCTATCCTTATATCACCTTGTTCAGTAAATTTAATTGCATTATTGAGCAGATTAGTCAATAGCTGAGTTACTTTTTGTTTATCTGCACTGATATTACAGCTATCCAAATCTTTTGAATTAAGATCCACCAATATTTTTTTTGGTCCTCTAATCAATTCAGGTTGTGATTTTATTACACTTTCCACTGTGTCCAATATCAAATCCTTTATGCTCAGTTTTTCAAAGTTAGATAAGAGACTACCGCTTTCAATCTTTCCTACAGCCAATAAATCTGCAGACAAGTTTTGCAGTCTTTTTGAATATTTGTCTATGACATCTAGCGCCTCGTCTTTGTCTATCATCCCTCTTTTTGCCAACATATTATAGCTAATTATTGGTTGCAATGGCGTTCTAAGCTCATGAGCAGCGATGTTGACAAATTCCTTCATTTTTTTGTCGCTAATTTTTAATTTCTTATTAGCATATTCTAGTTTATGTTTTGATTTATTTATCTCATTAATTAAGTCAACTTGTCTCCATAATGCCTCAAATATAGTAACATATGAAGATACAGTGGGTTTGCTATTTGAATATGTTGATAATCCTATCGATGCTGAAGAGTTGTTATTATTATTGGCATTATCCTTTAATTCTACCGTTAAGCAAAGTTTCCTGTCAACAATTAGAATTGATACTTTGGTTTGCATGTCATACCCAATAAATCGAGAATTGATCGTTTTTTTCGATTGGCTCACTGATTTTAATTTGTTTTCAGAATCAACAAAGTATTGTCGCTTCTTTTTCAAATGTTTTGGAGATTCTGTTTTAATTGCAATATTAATATCTGCGGTGTCGCCCTGGTTATGATGATAATTATTTTCAGAATTATTGTCAATATTGCTACTTGAGTTATAAGGGGTAAGAAGTTTTACAGGGATTCCACGGTTCGAAGCGATATCTAGTAGATTAATTATCCCTATTTGTTTTTGTAGGATGAATGCATCAGTAGTAGAGAAAATTGCAAGCACTTCTTCCTTGGCCGATGTGATAAGATCAAGCGCAACATTTTGTATTTCTAAAGGATCTCTTAATGTCTCTATGAAGGCTGGTTTAATCCCTTGTTCAATCTGTTTTATCATTTGCTCAGCAGGAATTGCCTTGTTCCACATCATTTCAAAAATGTATTGTTGTTGTTCAACAAATCCTTTAATAGTACTCAGGATAGACTGAGGTGCTGTAGCTGTTTTTGTATTGTCATTGAATTTTAATTGTTCATCTAAAGGTAAAAGTGATGTTGATGCTTGCTGTTGTTTATTGTGTATATTTGGGTCAGTTGAAAAATCATTACTAGTCTTGTTAGTACTTTCTGAATAAGAAGATGGGGCACTAAGGTCGCCCATTATTTGAGACTGATATATTTTTCCATCTGAAATAGAGAAATTTCCTGTTACGTTATCAAGATGACGAAAAGCACCAGCATCCCCAGCTATTTCGAATAATTCTTTTAAATAGGGAATATTTTCTTCTGTAACCTCAGTAATCGTTCTACCCTTAACCCCCCTATGAAGTAGTTCCATCACCCCTTGTTTGATGGGTTCATTCATCAGTAACATAATGGGGTGCAATTTATCAATATATGAGTCAATGGTAAATTTTGTTAAATTCCATCTATTAAAGGTCTGTACTAGTATATTATCCAAACCATATACTATTTCAGTCTTCTCTATATCCTGAACTGCTATTTTGCCCTTACCGATCTACTCTTGATTTGCATAGTGATAAACTTTAAGTATTGGTTTTGTCTTCAAAAGCATTTTTTATTATTATCGTCAGAATACAACTTTTTTACACATAATAAAATATACCACTGGTCAAAAACCAAGGAAGCATGGACCATTTATTTAGCGTTTTGAACGAAAAATCTTGCTATGAATCCTAATAGTGAGGATCCAAGTTAATGGACTGATATCTCCCCGAAGTTCACAGGGTTCGATCCATTGATATTTTATAAGCGTTACAATACACTATTGTCAAAGTATTAGAAATCCGAGTTTAAAAATGACACGGCAAAAGGAAATAAACCGAATCTCGATTGAATTACTATCTAATTGCATTGCTGTCGCTGAACGGACCTCAAAATTGTACCGTTAACAGTTTAAATCCGACCCGGCCCATACCAACAACCTTCAAATTCAGAATAACTAATTTGGAAATTTAGACTCGTAATATATCTATTATTAAACCCACCAGGCCCGCCTGATAATTAACATTTTCCATAAATGAATAAATTGATGATCTCAAAGTCTATATACTTCCGTTATCAATAATGACATAGAATTGAAAAGAATTCCTTTAATCTTCATTATCCTTATGATAATAACATCCACCTCTCTTGGAGTATTAGTTCAATTTTCATTTGTAAATGCTCAATCAGATGAACGTCTACCTGTACTTTTGATTCATGGTTATCATTCAGGTCCTGAAGTTTGGACAAATTGGGTAAATCAACTACACCGGGATGGCTTTGATGCTGAGGCCGTATATTTTGAGGATGATGATGATTGTGGTAGTTCTGAATCACATGCTTATGAATTAAACGAAATTATAGAACTATTCAAGGTTAGGACAAATTCTGATATAATAAATATTGTTGCTCATAGTAAGGGAGGCTTAGATGCTAGATGGTATTTAGCTAACGACCTTTTCAATGACGACGTTGAAAAGCTAATTATGATAGGTACCCCTAACCTTGGATCTCCTCTAGCGTATGGAACATTGACGGTACCTCCTCTCCTAATTCCTTATTGGAAAGAAATTATGTGTGCGCCTGCAGTTTATGATCTGATCCCTGGTTCAGCAGCAACTCAATCTCCAATGAATTCTAATACCAGATATTATACTATTGCTGGCAATTGGTATCCAGATCTTTATTCTAATTTTTTCTTTCCTTTATACGATAGTAGCTGCAACCAACCATCTTGGCTCCCATTTGAGAGATGGGGCACTTTTGTAATTTGGGGGCCAGACGATGGTATAGTCCCTTTAGAAAGCACTACACCAATGGGATTTAGAAATATTGGAGTAACACACAATTGTCATACGAATTTGTTTGGGATAGAAGAATATAATATGGTTAAAAATGAATTACTTGCACCATAAATGGCCTTACGAATCCAAGAAATAATATATTCTTTTTCAAGGTTCTATTCTTTTGATACACATAGAGTAATTATGGTTTGAATTTTTAAAATCATGATATTTAACTAAAATTTTAATGAGTTACATATTCCAGATAGCCTATGAATTTGGAGTCCACTGGTTCAGGATTTCGAAAATTAAATATCAGAATATGATTTCAACACATAATTTGGACTCGTAATATATCTATTACGAAACCCACCGGGCCCGTTGTAATTTTACTATTTTATTAGAACATACACTAGATAGCGTGAAACAAATTGTCAAGCCTCTTACTAGAGCATTCCCAAGTTGTATGTAACTAAATACCATCCTCATAATTTCAAAACTAATCTTTAAACACAAGTTGGGAGATAGATCGAATATTGAATAATATGGATGAGCTGTTAAAAATCAAACTATTAATAGAAAAAGCTAATATTAAATATGCAAACTTAACGGATGAATTTAAGTCTAGAGGAATAACAACCATGAAATTAGATGAATATAAAACTTTTATGAAAAAAAATGTAGACAATGAAAGTTTAGATAAAATATTTAAGATACTCGTATTAAGAGGATATATTGAAACATTAGACAAAAAAGTTTCTCTAACGAATCTCAATTTTGTAAATAAAGGTGTTCATCTGGATGAAGATGACGAAAATTTTGCAAGACAGTTACT
>JBGTFK010000158.1:0-9837 GCA_041747305.1 Candidatus Nitrosocosmicus sp. | reverse complement strand
ATCCCTGTCTAACTCTAACTCTTCATCCCTGTCTAACTCTAACTCTTCATCCCTGTCTAACTCTAACTCTTCATCCCTGTCTAACTCTAACTCTTCATCCCTGTCTAACTCTAACTCTTCATCCCTGTCTAACTCTTGATGATGAGAATACTCCAAGATAGATGACTAGGAATTCGAGACTCTTTGTTGATTGGTTTGGAAGATACCAAGTGAAGGATATTGAATGCTGATTAGTTCCAAAAAGGATACACTCACAATAATATTGATATTCTAGAATCCGTTTATTGAATTGATGTATGACATTAGAATTAAGCTCGAATTTCAAAGCTTTCAGAATGGGACCCTGAACAATTTATCTCAAATTTAGAGGCAAAATTTAAAGAAAATCTTCAAAATTTTATGAACCAATTGGAGTTCGGTAATGGCAAAGTGTATAATATTTCAATAACCAAAAAAAAGTATTTGAATTTAAGATCCAAATAAGAAAAAACAGGGGCTGTTTCCGATTATTATAGTATTAGTACTTTGAGACAACTTTTAATTGAAACATCTTATTCACAAACAACTAAACCGCTGATTTAACACAATGTAAGGGAGAATATTATTCTTGAATCATCACATTATGATGTGATATATTCAAGATCATCTCTATTGACCTTTATCATCATACTCTATCTTTTTTCCTCATATACTCTAGAAGCCTACATTTATCTACTGAAGGGATTATTATCTAGGCCAAATTACTATTTTTGATATCTGATTTAGCGTCAATTATCAGGGGTTTATTCGCCCACGCTGCTATCCATTCTCTTAAGATGTTTGCGCTTACCTCTGCTTTTCTCCTAACAAACCCGTCTATATCGGTTCTAGCAATATTGATTAATTCATCAACAGATCCGTATATTATCTTATTAGGGATCGTATCAAATTTGGCTTCATCATCTGAAAGTGCTGCGCAAGCATTCATCTTTATCTTACGCCTATCGTCTCTTAACAGTTCTTTTAGCCTATTAAAAACTACTAGATTCATATTTGATATAGTGGGATCAGCAGGATCAGATTTGTTTGCCAGAAATTTGCCCAAACTTGCAGTAGCTTTAGCCCTCACAAAATACTCCTTTGATTTGTCCGTATTTTCTAGAAAAAAGTTCACAACTTCCAGATACGTATCTTGATCTTTTTCTTTTGATAAAACCTTTAGTCCTTCAATCGCACCCGTAGCCAAAATACTCTGGAAGGTATTTGTTGTTTCTACCAAATTTTTTAATAAGGAAACAATCCTCTCTTTTTCTTGCTTATTGAATAATCCTTTGCAGCTTTTACCAATGGCTGTTGCTGCAGCAGACTTTACGAACAGGCTATCGTTATTTGATATCTGAATAAAGTTTTCAAGCAGCTTGATTGATTCCGCCCTTTCAAATAATCCTATATTCTTTATGATTGCCTTTTTGATTTCAGGTCGCAGGCTATCGAAGGATTCTCTATTTCCAAGAATTGATATCAACGCCTGAAATGACGTATTAGATTTCTCATAATTATTGTTGTCATGAAAAGAACCCATAGTGTTTGCAGCCTCTATTGATACTCCATAGAATGTGTCCTCAGTAATCTTGTTTTGTAATTCTGTAATTACTTCTTCTGAAAACATATTCTTGAGCAAACGTACCGCGTTAATTCGTTCTATGATCGTCTCTCCTTTCTTCATTTGATTGACAAGTATTCTTTTTAATTGAAAGTCTTCAGTTTCATTTAGGATTTTGACAGATTTTATGTTTTTGAGAACTTTAAAATTTGGATCGATTGAAATTGAATCTATTGAAAGGTAACTGTCAATATCTACAGTACTTTCTGAAGTATATCCATTAACATCCACCAAGTGCAACACCTGTCGTTTCTTTCCAGTGTGTTCTAAGAGGTTAATCTTTATTTCTAGCTGGAATCTATGGTAAAGAGTTTGTTCAACGCTGTTTAAATTATCACTACCTTGTCTGATTTTTATTGTTAAATTCTTGGTGGGGTTTCCATCATCTTTTTGCTCCCTATATTGCAGGGTAAAATCTATATATAAATCGGGATGCCCCTCTCTATAGATCCATTGGTCAAAGAATGAATGCATTTCAATTCCAGATACCTCCTCAAATATTTTCATCAAGTCATGGGAGTCGGCCGATTTGTGTTGATATTGTGCTAGATATGCTTTTAACGACTTTCTGAAATAAAGCTCTCCTAAATAGTTACGAATCATGTGAAGAATAAATCCTGCTTTCTCGTAAGCATGAGCGTCAAATAATTCATCGGGATGTTTATATAATTTGGTAACTATTGGTCTCTGATATTGCTCGTGAGCTTCCTCAAAATAAATGTCTGTATTTTTAATTAGGTTGTAATGGAATTCATCGATTCCTCTTGCTCTTTCCCAATATAGTAACTCACAGTAAGTAGCAAACCCTTCATTTAACCAAAGGTGTGGCCAGTCCTTACATGTAACCATATCGCCAAACCATTGATGGGCAATCTCGTGAGCAATCAAAAAGATGTCATTGTGATAGTCCAAGGCTGTTATCTTATCATGTAGGACATTTCTGGTTAGTGTGGTACAGCTACTATTTTCCATACCGCCAAATTCAAAATTATCAACCGCGCATTGAGAATATTTTTGAAAAGGAAACTTGGTATCAAAGTATTCTTCGAAGAAACTCAGTATTTGTGGAGTTTCTGCAAAGCTAATCATGGCATCCTCCTTATTGATTTCTTCTGGCCAATAGTAGTAAAGAGGTAGATTATTGATGTTATATTCGGCCACTGAAAACCTACCAATTACAACCGAAACAAGATACGAAGGAAGTGGATTTTTTTCCATATATTTCCATATTGTTATATCATTTTCAGTTTCTTTGGATTTCAGTATTCCATTGGAGATAACCATAAACTCTCTAGGAGAGGTAACTTCAATATTTAAAGTGAATTTTATTTGTGGACTATCTATGCATGGAAACCAGTAAGGTGATTCAGTAGCTTGACCTTGTGTCCAGGCTTGATATGCTTGGATTTGTTTATCCTGTCCATTTTTTGAAATAAAATGAAAACCATTTTTAGGTGAATTGAATCCCTTGTCACTTTCAATTTCGTTATAACCGGTTGAAAATGATATGCTAATATCAATGGTGCTCCCTCCCCTAAATAATTCTGAAAATTCTATGATCAATTTTTGATCATTAGTACATCGAAAATTTGCAATATTTATCGATGAAGATTCAACTTTGTTTATCCTTATTTCGGAAATATCTAAACTAATACGTGAAATGTCTTGAAACGCTCTGACCCTTAACTGTTGGTCACAGTTCACAAGAATCTTAGTAACAAAGTCTGGGTGGATCCTTAATGACATATGTTCTATTGTAAAGGAGAATAGGGGAACTTCATGCATCACACTACCTGGAAATGCAAAATACTTCTTGGATAGCTCTTTATTTGATTTTTTATCATAATTTTCGTTTAAATATATCATGTTTTTTTACTTTAATACACACTATGACACTATAGATCAAACATAAGCTTATTGAAAATAGAATACGATAGATCGGACCACACCACATCATTTGGTTGACCTAAATCCATCACCATTTTAAGACGCTCTCTGCTCATGAAATTTGCTTTGCAAAATGATAATGTTAACCAATCAATTATCAAGCATACAAATATTTAAAAAATTTACTTGGTATTTAAAAAAACCATAGTATATATCTAATATTTATACTTCAGAATTCGTTAGTACCTATTGCGTGCTAAACATACGTGATTTAACAAGAAATAGGCTTTCTTATCCAATTACTAGGGACATTCTTTCTTTATACAAAAACGTATCCAAACAATATGTAGACGCACCTCTCCTTAAATCGGTAAACGATCTAGTGCCGTTCAAGATACAAAAGGAATTTGATAAAGATCTAAAACAAGATTCAGACTATCTGAATCCTATAAAATTGCTGCTAGATTGGTATAAGAAGGACTTTATGAAATGGATGGACAAGACTCCTTTATGCCTCGGGTGTGGAGAAACCACAAACCTCCAATATGTACAAGGAAACTCGTGGATAGTAAGAGGGGTAGAGTACCATATCTGTACCCGTTGCAATTCTTCACAAGTTTTCCCAAGATACGGTGAAATAGAAAATATATCGTCTAACAGGGTTGGCAGATGTAGTGAATGGTCATTTCTTTTTGGAGCAGTATTGAACTCATTAGGCATAAGTACAAGAATTGTCCATGATTTTCTCGATCATTGCTGGAATGAATCATTGATTGATGGACGATGGATACATGTTGATTCAACTCTTGCATATCCTATTTCTTACAATAATCCACATTATTATGAAAAAAATTGGAATAAACATTACCTCTATGTATTAGCATTTTCAAACGACGACGTCATGGATGTTACAATGAACTACACCAATATGTTAGAATCCATAATTGAGCGGAGACAGAAATTAAAGCAAAGTGATATTACTACCGTCAGGGATTATTATAGCAAGTTATAGATTGGTATTTCTGTAACTATCCGATTTTTAGACTGTTCTGTTATTCCAAATAATTCTATCTTTTTTGGATTATCATATAATACAAAAATGTAAATTCCTTTCTATTCTTTTTGCTTTCTTCTATTTGAATTGAGAAATTCTTCTAGTCTTTCTAGCGTTTCAGAATGTAGGTGATGCTCTATGCCCTCTGCATCTGAGTTTGCAATATCCTCTCTCACGCCTATAAATTTAAAGAACTCTGTCAATAATTCATGCTTTCTTTTAATATTTTGAGCGACATTTGTCCCTTGTTGGGTTAATCGAATACCTCTGTATTTTTCATATTCTAAATATCCTGTAGTATCTAACCTTCTCATCATTTTGGTAACACTAGGGGCAGAGACATTCAAGCATTCGGTAATATCGACGCTGGTAGCATATCCTTTTTGCTGAACTAACTCATAAATAATCTCAAGATAGTCTTCCATCCTATCTGTACGTTCCTTTCTCTGTACACTGTTGACCTTTCTAATAGAGTCAATTATTGTGTTCTCTTTAAAAGACGAAGTATTATTTGACAACCGTCTAGTTCACC
This sequence comes from Candidatus Nitrosocosmicus sp., assembly GCA_041747305.1. Classification (GTDB taxonomy): domain Archaea; phylum Thermoproteota; class Nitrososphaeria; order Nitrososphaerales; family Nitrososphaeraceae; genus Nitrosocosmicus. The sequence goes on along the minus strand of JBGTFK010000158.1, from coordinate 4,722 downwards.
TGCTTAGTTATATAGAAATCAAGGTCTGATAAAAAACTTTGCCAGACTAGCACATTACATCAGTATTCCTGTTATATACATTATTAACAATCCTACGATAAATCCTGCTATTATTGCCGCAGTGGGACTTTTCTCCTGGGAAGCTGGCAGTCCTATTCCGGATTTAGCTGTTTTTTCTCCCAAATCCCTGTTTTCGGCGTTTATAATCTTACTGCTTTGCCTTAACGACTTGCTCATCCATACTGCGAGGGCGTAAACAACCTGAAATATTGCACCTACTCCAACCGACAAGAATATGATTGAGGCTAATGGCGAGTATACAAATCCGCCGATCCAAGTACCAAAAATAGTAGGAATCCCGGCAATCAGTCCCAATGCAATTAATCGTCTTATCATTAATCTTCCTGTTTTTGCAAGGGGTGCAACGATAGCCAGCCCTTCTGTTGTATTATGGATTGTAAATCCGATGATCAAAAAGGTGCTGAGTGCAATTTCACCAAGTAACACTGCTGATCCTATTGCTAGGCCCTCACCAAAATTATGTAAGCCAATCCCTATTGCAACCATTAGCGATAGTGCAAGTGGCTTGATGATTTCACGCTTATCTATAAATCGAGCCAGTTGTTCCTCTTTTTTCTTCTTTTTCTCCTTCTCTTCCCGCTGCTCTAGGTGAGTTAAATCTATCCTATCATTTGAAAGGGAATGTGTAAGGGATATTGATGAAAGTCCTGTTTTCGATATGGGTTTGTTGGAAGATTCTGACGAATTACTTTGAGCACTCAAATGTCTTGCCGCATTCTCCTCCTTCTCCTCTTTTTCATATTCATATGATAACTTTGACTCTGCTCTCTTGCCGAAATATTCTGAGATATAGAATAGTCCAAGGAAGGTCGCGATGATTATGACTATTATCAAAAGTTGAGCATTAAATGTTGCAGCTAAATTGTTAGCAGCGATTTCATTACTTTCTAAAAATGCATCAATACCCAAGAATACCAACAAACCTGCGGTTAGACTCAAGAAGAAATTATACTGATTTCTCGTAATTTTCCTCAAAAATGGATACCATGCAAGTCCAATTAGTACTGGTATCACACCTACAAAAACTCCCAACATTGCAAATACTGAGAACTGATTGATGTTTGGAACCGGAGCAGGAGCCGCAGCCTCGATGACCTTGCTAAATCTTGTTCCGTCAGAAGTTGTTATGCCTACTTCATAAGGTTCTGCTGTGTTCCAAAAAAAGGGTATTATGACTTTAGCTTCTGAAAGCCTTGGTAACACTTGAGAGGGTTCGATTGCCGCAGATTGTATCCTATCATTAACGTCTGCCTGAGAGATTGTAACTTGCTCGGGACCAGTATTACGGATAAAAGCCACCACTTGATTCTCATGAAATTCTACCTTTTCTATAGTTACTTCTGGTAGGGGAACACCAGTGTTTATCAAGTTTTGACCATACGGACTTAAAAGAAAATAAACCATACCGGCCAGAATAATTAGGGGTGTAATGGCTAGAACCAATGACACAATTTTTTTTCTTTTTCCTCTGGGCGCTTTTGTGTTTGCATTATCTGGATTGATACCAATGGTGGTTAGCTCTTTTGTAACTCCAATATCTGGTTTCTTTTCACCTTGGCCATTTATATTATCAAAAGTGTTGATGGAGATTTTATTTTCCTTATTCGCACCAAATTCTTCATCCTTTTCTGCTTTATCCAATTTCCTATCTTTCATTATCTAGATACTCCTTGACTTGAGTTTGCACCGTACTGATAGGAGGAATTTACATCATTTGGATTGCTATTGTATTGTTGGCTGTTATGATGTGAGTTGTTACTAACCTTATAGGATGAATAATTATGCGTCATTTTATTATTTTCTAGATCAATATTCTTTGCGCCATTCTGACTAGAATCAGTTACGAAATAAGTTTGATTCTTGGAATCAGATACATTATTTGGGTTTTCTGCACTATTGCTCTTCAGATTAGCCTCGTTTTTATCGTCTTGGCTGCTGTCTATCACTTTGAATACACCCATCCATCCTTTTTCTGCAAATTCTGTTTTATGAGCATGGAACATGTAATTTCCTGGATATTTATACTTGAATTCTAAAATACCTCTTTCTCCTTGACTCATAGTTACGATGTCATTTAGCTCAACAGGAGTTTGACTAGTTCCACTTGGATAAAAGTTAAACATGTTAGCGTGCAAGTGGAAGTTGTTTATTGGATCAAACTCTAACATATTGACTAGATAAATTCTAGTTAACTCGTCCTTATTGATCTCTATTGGATCATGCATGTAGAAATATGGGATTCCATTTACAGTGTAAAAGTTATTTTCAGTGTCAAAGTCTGTATCATATCCATTCATAACCATGACCATTTCATCTGCTGGCGGTCTTGGAGTTTTTGGATCAATAATCATCACACCATAGAGTCCATGTGTTATGTGTTCTTCTAGGGGTGTCATGTGACAATGGTAAGGATAAACGCCAAATGGTTCGGCTGTAAATTCGTATGTAAACTTGCCCTTTGGTCCAATCATCTCAAAAACCCCATCCATCCCTGCTGGATGGATTCCGTGAGTGTGTATTGAATGAGGTTTTGAACCGTTATTTATGAAATTGATCTTTATCTTGTCACCTTCGGTAGCTCGAATTGTCGGGCCAGGTATTGTGCCATTATACGTCCAGACATTATAAAAGACTCCAGGTGACACTTCTTTTATTTCTGAATCCGAAGCAACCAGTGTAAATTCTCTTAGGGCGGTTCCATTTGGATATTCTGAAACATGTCCATAATTAAATTCACGCAAATATTGGTTCGGATCTACCACTGCATTTTTTGAACTGCCCGGAATAGAAACAGGATCTAGCAAATCTCCAGTTGATCGGTACACCGGATAGCCAGGTGTATGACTTCCAATCATTTTTCTATCGTCGGTAGAATTTTGAGCGTGGGTATCAATAGATGAATTTAATGGGTTAAGTAGGTAGGTAGACACTATCAAAGCTATCGCAACAACTAATACAATTGAAAAAAGGGGCAACACTAACTGCCTAATGTTTTGCACAATCTATATTACTTAACTGGGTTAATAAATGTTAACCTTGGTTAAGTTTGCAATGTTCAGGTTTATAAACTTCTAATCATCCTGACGATAATCGTAAACACGTCTGTTTATATCAAATGTTAATACCTGTCGTCACATTACGATGTCGCTATTTGACTCCTAAATATAAATAAGATCTAATTTGTTGTCCGGAAAGTTGGGGTAGGTTCTGCAGAATAACAAAATACATCTTTATGATATCACATTACAATCAATGTTCATTTGTTAAGACAACTAGTTACTAAAAATTAATTTCGCACTTCCAAAAGGAGACTTTCGAAAAAAATTATTTTTGAATTATTTTAGGCCGGCCGGATTTCTCTGATGCTAAGATTCTTAAAATCAAATGCTATGTTATCTGCTCTAAAACTTGCTATTGGTCCTGAATTAGTTATTATATAGTCCTTGGCCTTATTGCAATTTGCACTGTTAAATTCTTCATCAGAACTGTTGGCAAACCAGCCACCTTCATCTGTAATTTCGTTAACCTTTTTCCATACATTATCATTATTATCATCGATAAATGATTCCATTTTGACACTAGTATCGTTATCCAGGTTGTACATTATTATCTTCCACCCGATCCATCTATCTAATAACGAATTCTCTGTCGCCTTGGTGGAACCTCTAGAATCAGTGTATCCACCTGTATGCCAAATTTCCTTCTTCCAAGCTGCCTCCATATTTACCACGTCTATTCCTCCATTTAACGCAGTCCCTTCACAAGGATTTTGACTATTATGTGAGCCGCCTCTTGCACGCCATGTCAAATCAGGGGTGAGGGATTCCGAATCTCTGCTATCTATTCCTCCTTCAACATCCTGATTGGTATCATATACTGACTTAATCTTGACATACCCAGTCATCTCAATATTCTTCCACGGTTGTGCATTAGCTGGAGTATCTATATTCATTCTTATTTGAGTATCATTGATTGACCAGGCTAAACCATCGTCTACATTTTTGACTATGGGAACATTCGATGTAATTGAGAAGGACTTGTCATTGAGAGGATCTTCCATATTTATAAACCACTCTCTTCCATCTTTTGCAGTGGGATAAATCTCGTCAACTCCAAAAATGTCCTTGCCTTCAGGAGTAATTATTTCTTGGGGCTGGGGCTCTGGTTGCTTCTCCCGCAATACAACTATCTCATAGTAATAGTAATATATTAGAATAATCGTTATAATTGTCAAACCTACTATTACTAGATGAGGTTTTGTTATAATCAACCTATAATTTGTTATTTTGAACCATTTTTAAACTTTGGTACCTACCACTTATTTAAAAGTAGAGAACTTATTTAGAGCCAAAATTTGATCTACCCTTATTTTTTTATTTTTTTGCTTCTACCTCAAAATAAGCGTTGATTGTATGATTATTCTTATCTAGTTGATTGGATAATTACTTTTTATATCTTACCTTAATTAATAAACCAATTTGTATATTAATTAGGAGTACGCTATTTAACTATCTTGTGATTTTTAATGGGGACGTATGATAAAATGAAATCTGAAACCTTTCTGCAATCTGATCCAAAAAGAAAAATATTATATTTTCTTAAAGTTATGAGGCAAGCAGGATTAAAGGACTTGTCAATATC
>JBGTFK010000157.1:0-4786 GCA_041747305.1 Candidatus Nitrosocosmicus sp. | reverse complement strand
TACTTAATATTTTGGTAATCATATTGAGCAATTATGAAAACAAAACTCAAAGAATTCATTGACAAATCACCAGATACCTATTTTACCTTTGAAAGTGTTCACTATAATCTGTATCTAAATTCAGGTAGAGAATATCTTTCGTTATATGGTCAAAATGCATCTAGGCCTGATGTAATTATATCGAAAGATAATCAAATTGATGATTTAGAGATAAAACACGAACCCAATAAAAAACAAGTTATTGTATATAGAAAGGGGATTGAATTCATAAATTTTGAGTATTTAAGTCGTTTTACTTTTAACTTGGAATTATCCAAAAATTATAGATAAGAAATGATTTTACAGTAAAAACCATCCCTAACGATATCATGTTCTCAAATGGAATGGTTATCGCCATCACAGGTATATGAAGCAAAACCCTTCCAAGACTAGAGTTCATGGAATGTTAATATAGAGAGTTAAAAAGCCATAATAAGGTAACCATCAAACCATCATTTTAGTACTATTCAATACAAGTCAATTCATGACCGATCTGCCTTTAAGGACCTCGTCATCTTGAATTCTATTAGTTCGGTTACAGGTGTTAAGTATTATAATGAAAGTTCAATGGAAGAATATGGACTCGTAATATATCTATTACTAAACCCACCGGGCCCGTTTATTATATTAGTAACGTTTTATAATACTACAGTGGTGTTATATTTGTAAAATTAGCTTTTCGGTCTTAACAAAGAATCCATCTGGCTTTTATCGTTTCAATGTGAGATTAAATGCTAATTGCAAATTCGGATGCACTTTGCCATGAACAATTTCCATAATCTTTGAAGGGTTGTTATAATTGTATATGTTTTCATTAAGCTCATTCAATGACTTTTTTAAAAGGGCCAAAGAGCTATTAGACTGGACGGATGTATCTGCTGAGTCCAAGTCATTTTCATAAATTTCTATCATCCTTTTAGAGGTTTCCAATGCATCATAATAATGGGATTTGTCTTTAAGATCAGCAGAATGATTACCTACATTACTTACATTTAAGGTATCATGACTAGAATGGTTAGTTGGATTCAATTCCTTGCTAATGTTTTTTTCTAAATTATAGACGGCTGAAAAATTCATATAAAGCATAATATTTGAAGGGATATCAAATGCATAGCCATATTTTCTCAAAACTTCATCTCCCAAATTAGCCATCATTGTTGCAATTATAGTATTGTTATAGAACTGATCACTATCAATAAGCAAAGAATCTTCGCTTACAAGAATATCATCAATTATCTCGTTAATATTCTTAACATAGTCAGAATGTAATGACGCATTAGCTGAACTATCCATAAGGCTATTGTTTATGAGTCGGTTTTCGATTAATATCATGTTTATAAGAGTAAGGAAGGTAGAATTGTCATCTGTATTAAAATTATGAGCTATCACTGTAGTTCCAACCACATTGGCAAACAGCAGAGTAATAATTAAAAAGCAAGAATAAAGTAAATGGTTTTTCATTTACCGACACCTTTTAATCTGATATTGTAGGTAGCCAATGTTGCAATTTGGAATTTTTGTAAAAAATATGGATATTAAAATTATCCAGTGGGCTTAAATACGACTATTCGGAAATTGCCCGTGTCTGCTACATATACATCTCCGGATTCTTTGTCGACTCCAACTCCCTCAGGATCAATCAATTGTCCATCTCCAGAGCCCGTTGAACCAAATTTCGTCAAAAATTGTCCGTCGGTTGTAAAGACCTGAACTCTATTATTGTTCTTATCAGTAACGTAAATATTATCATTGTTATCAATTGAAAGACCAGATGGTCCTTGGAATTGACCATCGGCAACGCCTTTTGTGCCCCACTGAGACAGATAAGCTCCATCGTTACTGAACTTTTGAATACGATCATTTCCATAATCAGCTATATACACGTTACCTCTGGAGTCAACAATTGAGCTTTCAGGATTTGAAAGCTGACTATTGCCTTCACCTTCAGAGCCCCATCTATTTAAAAATTCACCATCTGTTGAAAATACTTGGACACTTGGATGGTCTCTGTCTGTTACAAACAACTGGCCTTGTGCATCATTTGCAGGAACATGTGGATGCAAAAATTGACCATCGCCCTCACCTTCAGAGCCCCATTTTGCTAAGAATGTACCGTTATTATCAAATTTTTGGATTCTATAATTGAATTGATCTGCTACGTAAATATTACCTTCAGAATCCATTGACAAGGCGGAAGTTTTGTGGAATTGACCATCACCTTCTCCGCCCTCTCCAAATTTAGCTAAAAAATTGCCTTCAGGATCAAATATTTGGATTCTATGGTTCTCATAATCTGGAACGAATACCTTTCCATTAAAATAGTCAACATCATTCTGACCACTAAATTGACCATCACCCTCACCTTCAGAGCCCCAACTAGTATAATACACGAAATTCATACTCTGATTCTGAGCAAACCCGTCTATAACAGGAAACATTGAAAATGAAGCCAACAGAATAGAACTGACTATTATCAAAAACGGCTTATTTAACACTATATTACTTTTAATTTTACTATTAATATACCTTAATAATTCAAAGAGCCAATCTCCACACCCTGAAACACTCATTCCGGAATTATTCGATGACATAAAGGTCTCAGTGGTACAGGTAACTCCATCATCTAAGTCAACAAATTCTTCACTTCTGGGCTCGGGATTTGTGTATGACAAAATCGGTCACATAATTACAAATAGTCACGTGGTAGAAAATGCGTCATCTGTTACTGTGACTTTTATAGATGATAACCAATACGATGCAGAAGTAATAGGTAAAGACATTGTAAATGACATTGCATTACTGAAATTACCGGAGAATATTACCGAACCTATAATTCCAGTAGAATTTGGAAATTCATCTGCTGTAAGGATAGGAGAACGGATATTTACTATAGGAAATCCTTATGGATTTTCTAACACCATGACAGGTGGTTTTATCAGTCAAGTTGGTCGATTGATATTAGAAAGCGGTACAATAGCGCCTTTTCCACATTCTAACATGATTCAGACTGATGCATTAATAAATCCCGGTAATTCAGGTGGACCGCTTGTCAATCTAAAAGGACATGTAATAGGAATGACCACAGCGAATATTGACTCTCCACATGGAGGGACCACTGGCCTTGGATTTGCAATTCCCTCAAAAACATTGCTCAGAGAAGTTCCAGTCTTGATAGAGAATGGAACTTATAAACATCCCTGGCTTGGAATTTCTGCTCGAACATTAAATCCTGACTTGAATGAAGAACTTGGCCTCAGTCCCAACTTCAAAGGGATTTTGATCAAGTCTCTGGTCGAAAATGGACCATCCGAAAAGGCAGGAATACTAGGAAGCGATCAAGCCCCTCAAGGGGATGTAATAATTGCACTAGACGGCATCCCAGTAAGAAATATCAACGAGTTACTGTCATATATCGAAAACAATAAGGTTGTCGGAGACAAACTTCATATGACTATGCTTAGAAACAATCAAACAACTAGTGATACAGTTGTCACCTTGGGAGAGAGGCCTCGCTTACCTTACACTTCCCAATATATCACATCACAGACACCTTTATTCTAATGGTCAATTCTGGGACGAACTTCAGACCTGAATCCTTTAATCGAAAGATCTAGTTAAGTGGGCGATTTTGGATTCGCGGTAATTTTCTACCAAAAGGAGTAATACTCTTCTTAATTTGCTGTGACGGAACCTATTCAATGGGATCGATATCGTCCTGAAGCCCTTCGGGCCCGCCTTATCATTTACATCTTGACTATAAACGACTAAATTGATTTCCTTAAAGCAAAAATTTATTTAATTAACAGTTCCCATATGCCGATGGATTCGAAGCCCACCGAGTCCATTGTCTTTAAATGAGGTTCTTATCATTAAAGCCCTTTATCTTTTTAACAAGATACTCTAACACTTCCGCATCGGCTATTGTGACTATGGTCTTTTGATCTGAAGCCTTTGTCTGACTTTGGTTACAGGACTTTCTTGCTCTTACTATCTGTCTTGATTTTCCCAGCCCATGCATATTGTACAGAGTCGCTTCCAGTTTCAACTCATCAAATATTTGCAACACATCATTTGCTTGATCTGGACTAATGTACAATTCTATTCGCTTTAAGCCAGAAAGTACTTTCTTTTCATTTGTTTCAGATGTTGAAATTCCAAAAGAAAGATACATTCAACCATGATGTAGTCTTGGTTCATAACTATCTAAACTCCACAAAATAATACAATTGGTATCATGGTATCCATTTGTAACATGTTAATCGAATATTTATAACAACGTACTTTGTTATTAATGGTATGGGGTTCGGAAAATACGGAAATATGGGAAGAAGTATCTTGAACCGAGATTCATCAATACGATTTGTAACAATATTTGATACCAGAAATGAAAGCATAGTATTTTCAGAACATCAACCCGGAGCTACCAATTTATTATCAAGGGAAGAAAGTCAGGAGTCTCTTCAGTTAGCGATTAATGCATGGAAGACGAGAAGTAAATTGGCACCAAAAATAGGTAATGGAAAGTACGTATTGGCCGAATACGAGATGATAAAAAGAATTACAATGCCATTGGACAATGATCATTTGATATATATAACAACAGAAGTTGAATGCGATGTACTTGATTTGATTGATAATATTAGGAAAGTGTAATAATCATAAATGAAAAATACCAGCATTTATGCATCATGAAGAGAATAGATACTTAGCCTATCCCAAAATTCGATAGAAATATAGCTCAATAACT
>JBGTFK010000156.1:0-2093 GCA_041747305.1 Candidatus Nitrosocosmicus sp. | reverse complement strand
TTGATTCAGAGGATAGGCTGACTTTTGTACTCTTTGGTGAAAATGTATTCACAGTTGATTCTGTCTTAACTAAGGTAAGCTCATTTGAAGGGGTCCAAAGTGCAGATGTATACATTCTTACTAAATGGCAATACCACGATGGCTGAATAATGAAAGAAATCAACAATAGGATACCACAAAGACAGCCTCTTTTGCACGGATCTATTAAAATAAATAATACCAGATATTGATAACAGTTCTCATCCGTATGGATTAAGATCCTTGGGGCAATCTAAAGTATTATTCAGCACATATTCCCTCCACTGCAACCTTCTTAAACAAGTGAGGTGATGCAATAGTACTTGGCGGATATCTAGACATTCTGTCGTCAGATTTCATAACTGTATCAACAGCGTTTTTAAACTGAGCAACAGATTTCCAAACTGCATAGTTAACAAAGATTCTGCTTCCTCCAATACCCTTGTGTAATTGTGTAGAGATAAATCCTGGCTGTTCCTTAAACTTGCTGGCCTCTTCTGCCCATCCCTTTACAAACTCATCAGATTCCGAAGGTGCTACATTAAATTTATTAATCAATATAACTGGACCACCGTCTTCTTCATTCATCTGAGAGAATATTGATACACTTTCATCCATTTCAACTACTCTAGCCATAATCAATAGTAACTACAATAATTATTTCAAGATTGTGTATAAATCAAACCCATTATACCTAATACAGCCTAAATTGGAGCTAAAACAATTGGATTTAACTATTCATCAAAAAATTACCTATTAAATTAAAAATATTCTTAATTAATATCCTATCATAGTAACAGTTCTCATCCGTATGGATTAAGTTCCTTGTGATAGTAGGGTTCTATTGCACTAGCAGGAAATCAGATCCGATAAAGCAATAGAGTTACTTATGCTATATCCGTCTTTAATTGACCAAATCATCTATTGTCTGAAAGTTGCCTTTTTTCATCTCATTTTATATGATATAGTATATTAATTAAAATTTTCAATAGGACGCGACTCAGGGGTAAATTTTTTTAACACCAATTATCAAGCAAAACCAGATTTTAGGCTTCAAATCTGTGTATGTTGACAACGGTGAAAAACTAAAAAGATCTAGTTCATGATAACTTCGAATCTGTTATTGTGGAAAATACTACTTATCTGCAAAATACGCAATAGCTCGGGTCTAAAAAAGATCTGCCCATCACCTTGGATTAACTAAATACTTAAACAATTTCCAGTTAAATCACTATGTTGATAACTTGATTACAATTTTTCCTTCACGAATGAATAGATAATGTTATTATGAGTATAGATTGGGAATAGTAGAGAAGTATAGTATGGGGTGAATTAACGCTTATATATATAAAAATAATCTAAAATTATGTTGGATTGTCCTAACTGCTTTATGGAAATGGTTTTGACATTAAAATGCAATCTAACAGTAGAAGAATGTCCGCGATGTAAAGGAATTTGGTTAGACAACTGCGTGTTAAAAGAATTTCAAAAGCGTGAAAATTCGAAATACATGATAATAGAATTTGGAGAATCAAAGGATTTTGACATGAAATATAATGATTATTATTATTATTATAAGAAAGAGTTTATTGAAAATGGATCTATCGATGATATGTTTGATTTCGAATTTGATTAATTCATATGTCCTATACCCAACTATTTTATTCATTGTTTACTAGAGCATAGAAATCATCTATGTCATTTCTTAAAGGCAATAAAATTAGTAAAGGAGGAAGGCTTCTTTTACTTACGTATTATATAAAATTGGTTAACCATCTTTAAATTTGCTATTTTATACTCGTTCCAAAATTAGGGTAAAAAATATTGGTTGTTAACTGTATGGTAGATCAGCTGAAAGTTCACTTAGTGATGATAGTGTTTCTCCCAAATCTTTGCCACCTGTTGTCCATACAATTAATGTTTGTGTATCTCCTGTTCCCTGTTGTCCACCTCTCAAGTCTTTAAAGTCATATGTATTGTCGACAGTAATTCCTGCATCAGTTATCTGTGAAATATAATCATCAATATCTTGTGTTGGAACCATCAAAATTCCAACTGTGTCGATACTACTTGAG
>JBGTFK010000155.1:0-4526 GCA_041747305.1 Candidatus Nitrosocosmicus sp. | reverse complement strand
TCAGATACTTGTTTATTACAACTGCAAGATGCAAATGGATAGTCCTAGAAGAGCAATCAAGTACCTAATAGGCTATTAATCTAATTCGGTTTGTGATTGTAATAGGATAAAATTATCAAGATGAATTATGACCCAGTCTCACTTATTTACATTCGCTACTCCTGTGTATTTTTCATCTCTATTATTAAAATTATTTCTAGATTTTTTCTTTCTTTTGTACGGCCAATATATTTTGATATAAGCTGATACTCTTCTTTAAATCCGGTATATTTCCAATAGTATTTGTTAATAAGAGTTGAGATAACAAACCAAATAACACTTTTTACTATGATAGCGATTAATAATACGTATAATAAACCATAATTGTTCCAGTTATTGTACCTCCTATAAGATAAGGCATCTGACGTTTTAATACTGATTTTAATAAACTATTCAAAAAACTACTACTGGTTTTTTTACAATATAGTATATAGACAGGTGTGAGATGACTGATATTTTCATAAAAAGGGCTATACGATTATTTGGTTTGATACCAAGCTTTCTCAAATATGGATAAATAAGTATCAACGGTTGATTCCATATTAGAATATGTACCTAATCCAATAGAGTCTTCAAAAATTTCTTGCGAATCATCCTTAATATCAACTACTAATGATAGCGATTCGTCCACTACCAAGCTAATAATGGAGGGATGTGCAAGTTTACCAAATATATGATATTTAATATTATGAAAATCCTTTCCATATTTTTCTATTACTTTTTCAACAGAAGTGTCTGTATCGATAAGCAGTCTTATATTCATATTGTGACTTGCTAACTTAATCAATTGAAAAATAATTCCAAGTTTTTCAATTCTTCGAAATGTATTTGCTGTTGATATTAATAATAAAATATCCTTCTCTGCAGATTCTAATAGTTTTAAAAAAAGGTTTTGAATTTCAATTGCATCTCTAAATGTTTCTACAAATTCTCTTTTAGTACCTAATTCAATTTCCTTTATTCTTTGTTTTGCAGGAATCGCCTTTTCCCAAATGGTATTGAAAACAAGTTGTTGCTGTTCTACAATTTCCTTTTCATTGCTATAAATTAGAAACATAGAATGCTGCTTTTCTCTCAATGAAGGTGTTCCCATGTACTCTAGATTACTGACCGCTAGTCCTCCTGTAAATCCTTCAAAGTGGCGCATTTCACTTGCAATTTGCAACATTTCTTTACAATAATGTAAGTTATCCTTGACGATATCTGCGATATAACGCATTCTTGTACCTTTACTTATTACTTCAACTAAATTCATTTTATAGAAATCATTTTCTACGAGAATTGAAGGGCCTACCTTATCTGCAACTACGTCGATAGTTTTAGCATTTTGCATGAATTTCAATCCCACCTTTAATGAATTTTCTATGCCATGTAGTACCTCTGTTTTACTGGGCTCTTTAGTAGAGGTATTTTCAATTGTACCCAATTTATATAAAAAGTAACATGAATAGTATAAAAAGTTGATAGTAAAAATATGATATGGATTTTAACCCCAAGAGATCCATTAACTGACAATGACGGCGGTGTAATAGTTGATGAGCAACCATAAAGCCTCGCAAGTACACCAGGCCCATAACTCAATGAAACGTCGGCAAACTAACTAGAATAAATTTATCTTTTATTTTTGCTATGACCCGAGATAAATTTGGACTCGTAATATATCTATTACGAAACCCCTTGGGCCCATTGACTACATGGGCTCATATACTTGAGCCTCTTTTATTTAATTGGTTAGAGACATACAGAATGAGCAGTAGTCAAATCTATCTGGAGGTGTAGAAAGGTGCCAACGAAACTCACTACTACCGTTGACAAGATAAAGAGGCTTTCTAATAGGAATAATTCTCTTCTGATCCTTGAATTTCATGAATTCATGAAGGAAAATGGAGCATCTGAAAGACATCAAAATAACAATCTCAAGGCTATTTTATCATTCTCACAGTTTCTTGACTCTAAGTCTCTAATAGATGTTAACAAAAGAGAAGATGTTTTGGCATATTTGCAATCTAAAATAAAGGATAAAGACTCAGATCCAGACCAAAAGTGGATAACAACTTATAATGATTACCTTCATAGGTTAAAACACTTTTTCAGATGGTTGTACAACAGAAGTAGGAACCATTCAATGGATGATTGGAAAACCCCAGTCTTTTTACAATCGATGAAGCCTAAAAAGACTAAAAGATTAAGTCCATACTCTGAAACTGAAATCTGGGAAAAGGATGAGTTTCTATCTGTTATAAAATATGAGCCTTATAAAAGAAATAAGGCTGCTATGGCATTAATGTGGGATCTTAATGCCCGAAATCACGAAATCACCTTACTGAAAATAAAAAATATACGACTAAAAGAAAAGTATGGAGAAGGTGAAATTCCTTTCGAATCCAAGACCGGATCAGGACCTTTGCTTTTAACCGTGTCATTTCCCTATGTCAGAGACTGGCTAAATGAACATCCATTCAAGAATGAACCTAATGCGCGGTTAATATCTAATTTACATAATGGTGCTCCTATAAAACCGGAGGCTATTCAGACAATGATGAACCAGTTAAAAAAGAGAGTATCATAAACAATGATAACAAGGGAAAACCATAGTTTTTAGTCAACTTTACAGAGCTAGTAATTAGGATTAAAATAGGATAAATGAAATGAGGATACTGAAATACGTAACAAATCGTAATATAATTAAAAGATGATGCGTATCATAGTCTTGATTCAATGTGGCTTATCAGAATAGTAAACCGACTATCTTACTTGATATACAAAGAGACCTGACCGATATTATAAATACAATTTATGATCATCCCTATATAGACGGATTAGAAAAGAAACAGATAGCCAAAGACAAATTAGAAATATTTATCTGTGAACAATATAAGATTATTACAAATGACAAGAGAAATTTTGCTTTTATGATAGCGAAAACATCAAGTGATTTAGCCAGTAAACTTTTTACCGATTGTCTAAATACAGAGATAAATGCTCTTGAAAACCTGAATATCTTCGCAAAAGCGATGAATATGGATAAAAGAAAGATGGAGTCGTATGAGCCGCTTTCAGGATGTCAGGCATATACCAACTATCTTACGAAAATTGCAGTATACGGATCAGAGGCTGAGGTCCTTACAGCTCTTCTCATAGATCTCCCGGTTTGGGGACACAATTGTGACAAGATGAGTTCTGCATTACAAAAAAATTATGGTTTTGATAATAAGTCCTGTAAATTTTTAGATAGCTTTGCTACTCCATTACCAAAAGAATTTACAGACAAATCTAAAGAATTGATACTGTCTTCTGTCGTTTCTTCATATGATGAAAAAACAATACGTACAGCTGCTAGATTGATTCTTGATTACGAGATACTTTTTTGGGAGACGATTTATAAACACTCTACTATCAATCAATAGCAAATCTATAAAGAATGTTGGTATATTTTTTCTTCTATTGTGTAATAGAATATAGTATTCTTCTATAATTGCTTGATCAAAAATTTTCTAAATTCTCCAATTAATTGTCATTATTTTCTCAGCCATATGACTTCTGCTCCGGTATTTTTACTTCTCCTTATTGTTTATTCTTGTTGTTGGATCCATTTCCTTCTATATTTTTACTCCGGGATCGGAGTAAGTGTTACTAATTCTATAGTCGATATAACTTTTATTATATTTATTTAATGTATTTGCAAAATCAAAGTAGACATCAAAAATTATTCACTATTAATAAAAATGATCCATAAAAATAGTCATTTTAATTGGTCTTGCACAATACAAAAAAGAGAAAAAATAGTGACAAATTAAATAGTGATTTTGAATGACCTGCTATCCATGATATCAATATTTGCATTTAAATTCTCATCAATCTCTAAGACGTTTTTAAAGACTTCTTTTAATATTAGTGGGGACAATAATATTTTTAATTTCAAATGAGTTTCATTATCTGATATTCTTTCAAAAGATATAGAGTCGTCAGAAAACTCTATTGATCTGGAGATTACATTTTCAATTTTCTCTATTGGTTTTAATGACTGTTGCTTTGCTTTGATAATATCCTTATCTTCTTTTTCTCGTGACATTTTATTTAGACACTAATTAAATTATATATCTAATAATATAAAAAAGAATATAATAGAATTATGGTTCTGTAAAGTTAACAAAAAGATATAACTCTCGCACTTATTGCGCGTGATTTATCCGATAAGAAAAAGAATGCATCTTGAGGACATCATGTTTGCTTATTTTATTTTATTTTATTTTGTATCTACCTTGTGTATTAATTACTTATTAATTGAGAATGGGTTGAATAAATAAATGAATTGTAATTGCATATTTAAAAGAATTAAGATTGGTTTTTACTAGTATGTAATTATTTGCTTGATGAGTTCTAAGCCAATGGTTCCTTGATGTTTAATTAGGCGTTGAGGATTAATGACTTCAATATACTGCTTTTATATCAGTCAGTCTCTTATAAGTTGATTAGATATAACGAAA
>JBGTFK010000154.1:0-5854 GCA_041747305.1 Candidatus Nitrosocosmicus sp. | reverse complement strand
AAGAGAATTTAGCTCTGTGCTGCTGCATTGCTTCCTGTGTTTGTTTGACTCTGAACGTTAATGTTGTTACCAGAGCCTATTGTGTCGCCACCTGATACTACCTGGCTGTTTTGGTTAGATGATTGAGATTGGCTTATGCTTTGTTCTGCAGAATTACCACCTTTTCCACTACCACTACCACCTTGTTGTGCTAATGCGTTGCTACCAGAGTTTTCTTGGTTTTGAACGTTTACGTTGTTACCAGAGCCTATTGTGTCGCCACCTGATACTACCTGGCTGTTTTGGTTAGATGATTGAGATTGGCTTATATGCGATTCATTATGTAGAATAAAGGTTTAGGCCCGTGGGGAGATAACTATGGCGAGTTGCAAGGAATAGATGATTCCTATTACCTGCGATACATAATAGTTCAGATTTGTATTTTGAAGAATAACATAATTCTTTCTCGCAATTACTTTTCCTTTGTTAAATACTTTCATCATCGGCTTTTCTATTAGCATGTTTCTTTTTGGATTGTTTTAATTCGTTAACTACTTCATTTAGGATACGCTTTAGCTCATCTTCAGTAAGCTCCTTTTGGTCTATCTTGTCTTCGTCATCTACAAATTGTAATAGTTTTTCAACATTTTTTAGACTCTTATTTGTTAATTCAGAAATCCCGATATCTTTGATTATATTGGTATCAAGTAACTTATAGATTTTATTCTTAATCATGATATCAGAAGTAATGCTTTTAGCGAATGAAAAAATTCCAATCAAAAATAGAAAAGATGCCAAGCCCATATATGAAATGGTCACTAGCCCATGGGGAGGATATGCACCTACAAAAACTCCAAAAATTTCAAATGCTCCCACCAAAAGTACTATACCTATTGCAGATATCATTAAGGCGTTAGATATACTCTCATTGTTGATGACCTTTGTCCCCTTCAAAATCCCGACGGCAAAACATATTCCAACAACCAATAGAATTATGTTAGGAAGAATGGTGTATACCATTCCTAAGAAGTTCGGTGAATATAGTAGCAAATTTGTGAAAAGGTCTAAACGTATTATGTAACCCTGAATTAAAAAAAAGAGCAATGGAATCCCCATTAATATCCAATATTTTGTCTTTCCATACTTTGTAGAATATTCTCTTAGCATAAGCGAAGTAGTAATCCAAAATGATAAAAAGAAAAGTATTGAAGAGTAATCATATATGCTTCTCAACATTTCACTCAGATCGGCATTTATATTTGATAAATTTAAGATCATTAAACGTGTTTCATTTGGCTTAACTGATAAACTATGATGAATCAATTCCTGGTGTAGATAAACTACAGCAACTAAAGATTTTATGATTAGAAAGGATAATGCAATTATGTATAGTAGTAATAAGTATTTTTTCCTATCTTTAAACCATTGAAAGAATCTTATTAGCATTATCAAAGTAATTCCGATAGAAGAAATAAAAGCCATTAATACTATTGAAATAAGCAAATTTCTGTCATAATAAGAAAAAGACATCATTTGAAAAATAATTGTTACTAAAATTATAGAAATTATGAGTTGATTAATAACTACAGTCACAAACAAAGGATTCAATTTTTTTGAATTCTCATTTTCATGTTTTAAGAATCTTCTTGATAGGTAAATTAGAACGATATTGCTAATTATAAAAATTATTACAAAAACTGTAAAAAATAGTATATCAATAATCCCCGGAGTTCTGCTTTCAACATACCCAAAAGTTTTAACAATTGTAGAATCAATAATCATTATTATAACAATAGAGATGGATAATAAAATCGAAAATATTTTTATGTTCTTATTGTTTATAGCTCTAGTTACCATACCGTTTGTCTTTTAGGTTAAAATATGGTAATGACCAAATCAATACCCCGCAATTTTGGCCCATTTATGAAGTAGTAGCATATAGCTATACTTTACTTTATTTGGTGGCGTTTAGATTATAAATTATGTCAGCACTGAAGGCCCAGGGTGCACCCAATACAACAGTCTTAAGATTGATACTATGCGGTCCAACTGGAAGTGGTTTTACAAATACAAAATAACCAGAAGCAGCAGCGTCATATGTTCCAGGTACTGCATCAAAGAGATTATTAGGTTTCATTACCAACTTAAAATTTTCAAAATTTGACATGTTCGTATTTATCATGTTAATGTCACTTTGATCAATTGGAACACCATCTATTGATCCAGTCATTATTATGCGATCTGCTTTGTTGTCCTCTTCTGCACATCTTAATAACTTTTCATATGTTGCATTTTTCATATTAGGCAATTCTGTATCACATTCACCAGTTAAGAAAGTAAAAAAAATCCCTTGTTGTGACGATATTTCACAAGACATTACCCTTTTATCTGGCCCTGACCAAGTTGGACTCATAAAGAAGACCACTGGTCCATCCAATTTCGCTATGCAATCACCATTCTGCAATTTTGTATTCAGGTTGTCTTTATCAGTTGTAAACCACCATTTCAACCACTCTTCAAACCATTGATCGTATGGTTTATCAAATGGTTGTGAATTGACCGAAAAATATTCAATGGCATAAGCATTTGTAGATATTAAAGATAAAGGCAATAGAAAAATCATTGAAAATATAGTACAAGTTTGTATGGTTACATTTGTTGCAATACCTAGCACAGCTTTGATTGAACCTGCATATTAATGAATTTTGCTGCTTGATTTCAAAACGATGCAATATCAGGCAAAGATGATGTATTATCTAACTGCGGAATTGAATTAAAAATTGATTACATCATATAATCATGGATGTCTGCCTGTTTCTTCTACGATCACGCCATCTTCAGTATTGACGAAGACATGTTCTTCAGATATTCCTTGTTCATAATCGACAAATAATAGATGAACATTTAGTACTTCTCCTTGGGTAAATACATGACGATTTGGACATTCTTGAGAGATAATTTCGGTGGCTTGAGTATCCAGATGCCCGTAGGCTGCCCTGACTGTAGTAGTTGAGGAACTCTTCTCGGTTATAGCCACGACAAATTTTTCATTTTGAGCAAGAAATTGTACATCTACTAAGGAGTTTTCAAGTTCCAATACATCCTTAGGTTCGGAAAACGTTTGAGCCTTATCACGACTTCCTGCTACAACTATTTTATTGCTCTCTGTCCACACCGCAAAATAATAATCATTTCCAGCGTCGTAAAATTCAAGTCCAGAATTTAACAAGTCACTAACTTGTGGAAAAGTGAAGGTATGAATTTGAAAATTGGGATTGCTTGCCATTCTATTAGTTAATCTAAGAAATATATAAATATTTTACAGTTAGAATACCAACTTTTGTAAACAAAAGAAGCCACCCAAGTATTAAGCAAATGTCTATTTAGCTTGAAAATGATCAATACATTTTTGTGGTAATTATTTTAATAATAAGACATGAGTACAAATTACAATCAAAAAATTTGTAACATGGATTTTAATACAAACGAATTAGATGAATCCGATCTGGAAAATATTACAAAAATTGAGCAATCCATTCAAGAATTTGCAACAGGTGACAACATAGATAATTTGCTATCAAGTATCATAAAGATACCAGTAGTTGTACACATCGTGTATAACACTGAAGCTCAGAATATTTCTGATGCACAAATCATTTCTCAAATTGAAGCACTAAATAAAGACTTTAGGAAACAGAATGGGGATGTGGAAAATGTACCACAAGCGTTTTTACCTTTTGTAGTAGATACAAACATAGAATTTGCCCTAGCCGTGAGAGATCCTAATGGAAATCCCACAAATGGTATTACTAGGACATCCACATCACAAATTCAATTCATGGAACCACATGGTGATACTTTAGGGCGGAAAAATCAGCCTATAAAACATTCAGATCAAGGGGGCTGCGACCCATGGTCACCCACTAAATATCTAAACATTTGGGTATGTAATCTAATATATCATGATAATGAGTTGGGAATATTAGACCATAGTTCTGGGTATTCGCAATTCCCAGGAGGCGAAACTAAACATGATGGTGTAGTAATAAACTGTGATTCCTTTGGAACTACAGGCGATCGACGGCCGCATCGTAAATTGGGCAGAACCGCAACCCATGAAATCGGACATTGGCTCAATCTAAAGCACCTTTGGGGAAAATCAGGAGGATGTACTGGAAGAGATGATGACGATGATGTGAGTGATACACCCCATCAAAAAGGACGTAATAATGGTTCCCCTACATTCCCATCAACAGATCAAAGCTGTGATGATACTGACATAAATGGTACGATGTTTATGAATTACCTTGATTTGACTGATGATGAATGTATGTGTATGTTCACAATAGGTCAAGCAGTAAGAATGAGAGCAACATTAAATTCGGCTCGAAGACATATTCTATCGACGGATGGCCTAAATCCAGTAACTAAATATACAGATAAATGATTCAATATTACTATTTTAATATCATTTGTAACTAGTCTAGTGCATTTCTTCATACTATTGAATTAGTTATATCAGGAATTAAAAACTAATGGATAGCGTGGTTTAAGGCATTATGAATCCTAAAGATATAATGCTTATATTGTATTTGAAAGATATTTGGTTCGATATCAAAAATTTATATATATTTCAATATATATCCAATATTTGCATATATCCTTATAAATATATATGTAAAACATAGAGGACAGGTTATTTGTTCTAGAAGAATGTGTTCCATTGTTCATTGAAAGGGGATTTCAAATGGAATCCTAGATTAAAACTTGCAAATTAAACATCATTTTATTCAAGTATCCATATATTTGTATAAATAGGATTTAACAGTTCTAATAAAATTTTAATAGATATAATTTAATTTAGCTATTCAAATTTAAGTTGATTCAAAAAGATTAACCAAAATTTCAACATAAAACACTAAAGTAGGATCTACCGGAATTAATAATATCATTGATTAATAGCAGTTCTCAGTCGTGGAGATTAAGTTCCCCGCGGTAAGGTTCTATAACGTCTGATAGCACAGTGAATTCTTTAATCGGATGATGCATATTGGGCCTCTATATGATATATTAGGTATGGTATTTAGTAACAGTCTGGGCGCGTGGGGATTAAGTTCCTAGTGTTAATGGGGTTCTAATACACATTTCAACTGACAAAGATCATCAAGTTATAAATTCGATAAGTTATGTAGGACTTCTAATACATCAATCATCTATAATCGACTCATTTTAATTGCCTTACGCAGTTATATTTTACAATGGATAAGGGATGGAAAAAATAATGCCTGAATGGATGTGGGTATTATTAATAATTTCTATTTTAACAACTATAATATTTAGTATTACTAATAATATGAAAACGGTGCGTAAACCATAATGACTGATAAAGTACAAAAATTAATAGATAAAACCAACAGTCTATCAGGATAAAAGCATCAATAAAAAGTACTGAGACCTGGAAATGCACAAGAACGTCGATCCCGATTATTATAACGGAGAAGCGGGTGCAGCACCGAGTTACTATATTATGTATAAAGATATACCTGGTGTTGAACGAATATTATTAAACCGATATGGAAATGATCTGGGTTCAATATACCTTTCAATCCTAGTATAGTTCAATTAAAATCCGGCTTGTAGGTTTGGACAAAAGAAATGTATTCATTGTTTTGTGATAGAAATTCTTTTATACTTGAAACGGAATTAGTATTTAAAGTATTATCTGCTACTACTAGGCTCTGTAAAGTTAAGCCCTGATATTTCTATTATAACTATCTACAAATAGGTCCAACCAATTCTTGACATGCTTTAAATTACAATTCTCTTTTCGACAAGGAAAGTAATCGTCAAAACTTTCTGTTCTGTCCTTAATGTA
>JBGTFK010000153.1:0-102698 GCA_041747305.1 Candidatus Nitrosocosmicus sp. | reverse complement strand
AAATGCTAATTAGAATGGATGATGAACTATATGTTGCTAGTCTTTTTGGTAGTATCTTTGTTTCACTAACACATTATACTCCATTAGACTAGCTTTATTTGTTAGGAAATGAAAAGAATAATGACCCAGCCTCATATATTTGTAAAATTCAGAACTGTAAAGTCATTTACTCATTTTGTAGAACTACTATGCTTAAAACATTATCTCGAATTGCTAAAGAATTTAAATATTTGATTTAATAAAAAATAGATAGTACAAAGTCGCAAGAGTCAAAAGGCAGCAAAATTTAGTAAAACTTCTTTATGGGTATCAACATTCATGAACATAAAAATTTGGTTCATTAACATCGTGGTTAAAGTTTTGGGTGAAATAACCTAGAGAAATTCTCTCATGTCTATATTTAAAGAGAAAGGATATACTGTAGTTGAAAGGTTTATCCCAGGTCTGGATAGCCTCTGGAAAATATCAAGTGACAACTCATGTAAGAAAACACTACAGATGTTATAGTTATGTTATTCTTAATACCACAATTTTTCAATTCTTCTTTTGAGGAAAGTACGCATTATCGAAACGGTGTCATGATGGGTCAAGGTTAGAATTATATATTTCGATGTAATTTTTTCGCCAACAAAATTAGAAAACCCTACAATATTTAATGAACAGCTAGGACAATACAGATTCATAAAATTCTATTTCTTACCAAATTACCCCTGAAATATCAAATATTTTCAGAATGTGTACGGATTCGTATACAACTCCTTTTGCAACTTCAAACTAATTATTTACGAATCGTTTTTTGTCAAAAATAAAATCCAAAGGCAGAGTAGCGATGAAACTAGTCAACCAACCATTGACGATATTTTGTATATTCTTCCGTCAAAATATGTAAGTACATATAAACTTCCATCTGGTCCTGTCTCAATATCAGTGATCCGCCCGTCAAAACCTTTTGCAAATATGACTCCTTCTGATTCAAATTGATCTTCTGCAACCAGATCTTCGAGTGCTTTTCTATTGTTGTCTTCTTTGATCGTGCTGTTAATGTCAATTCCAGATCGATATGAATTTAAGACAAAGTAATACAAATTCCCATTGTTTATGGCTCCAACAAAAATATTATTCGCGAGATCCTCACCAATATTTGTGGACCTTAAGAATTCAATATCAGTTACACCGATTGGTGTTTTCCAACTGAATTCAGGATCTGAATAATGTGAGCCTTTCAGCGTGACTAGGTCAGATATTGTAGTATCATTATTTCTTTGGAGAGGACCCATTACTTTGTACCAGCCACTATTAAATCCCGGTTCTACCAGATTTATTTCATCATACGTGTCTTCACCATTTTCAGTATCCCACAGGTTTCCAGTTACTGGATCAATGTCTATCCCAAAGCTATTCCTTATCCCGTATGAATAATAAAAGCTCACTTGTCGTAGTTCGTTATCATAATGATAATATTCATAGAATGGATTGTCTTTTGGAAGATAGGAATTGATTGATGGATCGATTCTAACAATAACTGAAGAAGTATTAGGTATAATATTAGAATTATTTGATCCACCTGGATAATTTTGAAGAGCACTGTTTACTGCGGTCAGATCACCAATTATGGTATACAGTCTACCGTCTTTGTCAATTTTTATTTTTCCACCGTTATGATAAGGTCCAGGTTCTGCAGACATGTCCATAATAAGCCTTGGATTAGATAAATTGCCTATTCCATCCCAAGCATATTCATAAATTCTATTTCTTGCCGTGTAATTAAGATCATTACCTGCTGAATCATTATTAGGTTTTATATCGTACAATCTCTCTGTAAAGTACAAATATACGAGGTAATGTGGATTTTCAGGAATGTGTTCACTATGGTCTGATCTTGAAATATCCTTTTCAGTAACTAAATTTATATTTGAATGATTATTTGAGTGAAAGATCTTCTTGGTATCATTTTTGTTTAAAACAGCAAGTCCTAGTAATCCTCGTTCGGCTTCATTGGATATATTTTGTATTCTAAGAAGAGGCTCAGGACGCAATATCCCATCGGATATCCATCGTATGTTTCCTTGGTCCTTTTCTGCGACTAGTAGTGTACGATTATCCACAAATACCATGCTTGTGGGGTGTGATAAACCATCCAAGTACAATTCTACTTTGACACTATTCCTGTAAACGGGATTAACTTCTATTTGTCTATAAGATATCTGAGAAATTATATGATCGGAAATGATAGAATAATCAAAAAATTTTACTGTTATAGAGACAAAAATTGTAATAAAGATCGTGATCGAAAGTATAACATACCTTTTCATTCGGTTCACCATTTAAACTAAGGTCTTTCCATGTATGTATTTGTTTTACTTTTCTACTTTGGTTTTTATATATAATAAATAAAAAGATTGATTGACAATAATTATCGCAGAGAATTACATTTGCTATCGACTTTCGCATCAGATAATTTTGAATTTCCAAGCTTCCGGCAATCGATGTCCTCTTAACTATCATAATAGAGTACATAGATATGTAAAAAAAAGTTGATTGAAATATCTAGAATTAAATAAAAAATAAAGAATAGATTAATTCATTTCGGATATCCTTTCACCCTTTTGTTGATTATTATAGTAATATCGTCGTCAATATCATCGCAAAATCTAAAATTTTTAAAAGATGTATTTGCTTCTTCGATTGATTCTCCTTTAAAAACGGGATTGAAGGAATTGTAACCAATGTTATTGATGGCGATACGCTCAATATAAGAACAAACATAGATAAAGAAATCTTAACAATCCGGCTTGTATTGGTTGACGCTCCGGAGATATACGAAGAAGGTTACACATAAGCCCAAGAAATTGTTTCAGAAAACTGTCTTGATAAGTTGGCTGTTGTTGACCCCGATAACAATCAAGAATTTTCTTATGGTCGACTTGTGGCGCTGGTATATTGTCAAGGCCTTAACATTAATGAAGAAGTAATTCGATCAGGTTTGACTTCTATATATCAGTGTTTTTGTTCGATATCCAAATTTGGTATTTCAGAATAAGCACCAAAACATGGTTGTAATGGATTTATCAATACCCGCAATGACAACAAAATAGCAACTTCAAAAGGAGAAAGTGATGATACATTGGAAGAAGCAGTCAGTAACTGTGATTCGTCATATCCAGACCTCTGCTCTGTATACCTCCACCGCCTCCAGATTCGGATTGCAAGGATGTGAAGGAGAGCAACTTTACTGTCATGCTACCAGACCAGCATAGATTTGATGGAAATAGAGACGGTGTAGGTTGTGAAAGTTAAATTGATCGTCAGCTATTTCCTTTCGACGGTGATATTCCTGTGTAACTTATGCATCATTGATTCCAAATGAAGTGACCAGAGTTGTTTTTTTTCGAGTTTTACTATATCATTTTCTCTTATTTCCAAACTGATAGGTAAATTCTCGTTTTAAAATGTATCATTAACATTATTCCACACTGTTCCAAACGGCGTATTAAAAGAGGAATTTCTTTGTCTTGATATATACCAATTAGAGGATAAGTAAAGAAACAATGCGTTTAGCTAGGATGAATGCAATATCACCATGTATAGCCTTAGATTTATCAAAGCATCGTTTGAAAAAATCTATAGATCAGAACAGCAAACTGTAAAGGTAAAGGAAAAAATGCTGCTTGTTCTTAATGTAGTACAGCCGGACAGTTTCGATTATGAATGAATCTCAGAAATAAATTAATGTAAGAAATAACAAAGAGATTCAGCGAAAAGCATGGACAAAAAATATAATTGAAACTAAACTCATTAATTATTTTAAAGATTTTTTATAATATTTATTTGGAAGTCAAATGGATATCAAATCTTGTTAAAGCATGATCTTCATTTGTAACGTCCTGATTTCGTTCAACGGCTTGGCACGGATGATTCGACGATTGCTAATGAAATATCATAGAATTTACAGATTATATGATAGAAATGTCTTAATTCCCTTTGACCAAACAATATACTCATGGAACAGATATATCCTTTTTTACCTTTTGTAGATACAAGTTTAGGATATTTTCATGTATTTGTAGCAAGTTTCCTTACAAGCATTATTTTGTTTATTCCCATTCCTTATGCTCCATTTCTTGTCGTTGCTACCTTCAATTCAAACCTGGACCTCAATTTAATTGCAGTCGTCAGCGCAATTGGAGTGACTGCGGGTAGAACCCTGATATTTGTTTTGAGTTACCAAGGTAATAGAATTTTAAGTAATAGAATAAAGGAAAACATGTTACCATTAAAAAGGCTGTTAAAAAAATATGGATGGATAGGATCATTTTTGGCCGCTATAACGCCGTTTCCTCCAGACGACATCGTAATCATTCTTCTTGGGATGGTAAAGCTCAGTCCATGGAAATTCATAATAACAAATTTTGCTGGTAAGTTGATCTCAAATCTGCTCGTTGTGTGGGGCGCCGCACTAACTGGAAGGGTGTTAGTTGAGCAAATTATATTACAGAGTCAAGATTTTACAAATATGTTAATTCTAACAATTGTAAGTATAATTATCACAGGAATAACAATATATTCTATCATAAAGGTAGATTGGAGAAAAATCATTGGAAAATGGTTTCCATGGACTTTGGATGATCAAAATGATTAACTATTATCATCTACAAAAAATTGGATTAAACTATAAACTTTCATAAAATAATTTATCAGTTAATACAATTGTCTCCAAGGTTAGAAGATAAAAATTTCCATCTACAAACCGTATTCATTTAATAAAATAGATTTATGATATTTTAGATTTTGGATCATTTGATCTTCTAGGCATGAGTAATATTCTTTTTTATCCTTTTGCTAAAGCGAAATAATCAAGATATTTTATAAAATAACATGATACACCGTCATTTAGTCTTTTTAACGATCGATAGGAAAAATAGACTCAAGATAGCAAGAGTAATTGAAGTATGTAATAAGTCCTGCATGGGATAGTTAACCAAATAATACCTCTCGATAATGAGTTCTAAAAAAACATCAAATGTAAATAATGCGAAAGCTGCTGCTGCATAGAGGATATTTCTTAATTCAGTTTTTTTATACGTAGAAATTGATAGTAACAATAACACAATTGAAAAAATTCCAATCAAAAGACTTTCCAAATTTTCTATGATCCCAATGAACTCGAGCTGTAATGGAATTCCAGTAAAATTCATAAAAGAGAACACCGAAGTTAAAGTTGAGAGTGTTAAAACCTCTAACATCTAATTCTTGTCCTTATTTTTAGCATCATATGAAAGAGATAAATAGATTTCTGCTAGTTTATCACTCCATTTACTCCACAAACTAGGGTAATGAGCCTTTAACAATTTAGTTAAAACTAAAGGATCAATATTTGACCTCAAGGAATAACGCTTATATCTTCCATCCTTTGTTTCAGTGATTATTTTAGAGGATGTCAACCTGTTTAGATTCCATTTGATGGTAGGAGACGTAACTCTCAATTCCTTTGCAATATCTGTTTGAGTAGGGTGGTCTTGCTGCACTATATACAAAATTATTCTCCTTGGAGTATCTTGGTTTAAGTATTTTATAATATCTTTTTCTTCATCCCCAAAAATTCCAGTTACAAAAAAACATTTATACAAACCGTTTCTACTCGAATTAATTTTTTCTTCTTTTTCTAATTTTCGTAGGTAATGCTGAGTTGTACCCATTGAAAAACCCAGATCGTTTTTGATGCGGCGTAGGTGCGACCCGGGATTATTCTTCACATAATCGAGTATTCTTAATTCATTAGTAATATCGCTAAAGTTTTGTCCCGGCATCCCGCTACAGCATCATTAAGAATGTAAAATACATTTACTTTAATAAAGTATGCCAAAAATTCTAATATGGCGATACTCTTCAGAATGAATAGAACTAACATTGCGAATTTATCTACGACCTCTCACTACCCGTTTGTAGTGCAAGCATCTAATTGATTTTATCCATTTTGGAGTTTAAGGATTTGTTTAGATATTTTGGCTCCGTTCATTTAACGATAAGCCTATAGCTTGAAGATACCACATATCCTTTATCGATACCAGAAACAGATCACCTTCAAAATACATATATTTTATGTTTCATTTGTACTTTATAATCCTGTCTTTAAGGAAAGCCTCTGAAAGATTATTTCAGTTGTATACTCAAAATCACGCTTCTATATGGAACTGAATTCAAAAGAATATTGAACTTTGTAGAAAAAATTGAGACATTATCTTAGACTCTACCTTTCTTTAGTTTGATTTTTTAATCAAAAGAATTGACAAATTTATTGTTTTGGCAATTATAATCTAAAGTATTGGAGACACGACCTGAAATAATAGTGGTAACGATACTAGATGAAGTCTTCTCCTTCATCACCTTCATCTCTTTCATTTTGTTTTAATTTAAAACTTGTAATAATGATTTTATCGTGCTGGCTGTCCTTATAACTTCGTCTTCGGAATTGTAAAAGTGGGGGGATGCTCTCAAGATTTTTCTTGTGCCTATTTCCCTTTCTGCTAAAATCACGCCTTCTTTTTGTAGTCTGGCATTTAACTTTTCAATTCTAGCATTATTTTGTTTTCTAAAGGAAAATGAAACAAGTGACGATCTAGATTCTTCCGTGCTTGCTTCATGCAATACTATATCATTCATTTTGATCAATTCCTGTCTCAATATTGAAGCAAGATACATATTTCGTTGAAAAATATTATGTATTCCTATTCTTAGGATATATCGTAGCGAAGCTTCAAGTCCTGCCAAACCGGGGAAGTTCCTAAAAGTAGCGTGATACTTTTCTGGATACTTATGGTATTTAGTGGATTCCTTGGATCTCTTACTTATATTTTCTTTTGAGTTTTTATTTTTCAAAAATACAAGGGCTGCAGTACCTGATCCAATAAACATTGGATTCAAATCTTCCATTATTTGCTTTTTGACATATAGTATTCCAACCCCTAAAGGGCCGCATAGCCACTTAAAACTAGGAAAAGTTAGAAAATCACATTTCATTTTCTTTACGTCGGTTACCATTGCACCCACACTTTGAGCTCCATCAATGGAAAACAGAGTATCTTTATTTCCTTTTTTTATAATGTTTCCAATTTTTTCAACTGGTGTGATTGACCCATCATTATAAACTACATGACTTGTAGAAACCAATTTGAAAGTACTTTTCTCATATACGCTAGAAAAATTCCCGACCAGTGAATTTCCGTAACTCTCTTTATTTCCTTCTGGAAATTTTCTGACCTGTAGGTCCTTGTATGCAGAGAGTCTTATCCAGGGCAAATAATTTGAAAAATGCTCGTTTAAGGAATTTCTAATCAACAATCTATCATCAGCTGTCCACGTCAGTCCATTAGCAACCATGTTGATTCCCTCTGTAGTACTTGAGGTGAAAATAATTTCATCATCGTGTGCATTTATGAGAGCTGCAATCCGTTTTCGCGTCTCCAATTTAAGTTCATCCAAATATTCAGTAAATTCTTTAGAGTCTGGCCCTACTTCAGAATATCGTATATTAAAATCCGTTATCGATTTAATCGAAGAAATGGGAAGAGGGGTAATCGAACCATTATTCAAATAGATTCTCTTTTTGGTTATGTAAAAATCTGAGCTTATACTGGCTAACATTTCTTTATCTAAAGGTGTCATAATCCCTTGGTTACTCAATATATATCAGATTAGATATTATTATTTAAGGTGAGCTGAGTTAATATCATCATATCTATGTCCCTTAATCTCAAGTGGGATAAATTTGATGTATTACTACGATATTAATGCTAAAATAACCTTATTTGAGAAATTAATTGCTGAATTTAGGGGTTGGAATATTTTGGTGATGGATTTTGATACCCAATGGACCTCACTTATGAATAATCAGCTGTTATGTTTAAATTGCGATCCTTATCCCAATCTTGAGATTTTTCTCCCTTATCAGATTACCCATAATGCGATAGTCGACAAGCTTATTGAATATGAAAATTGCAATTCACTCATTATAATAGATTCGCTTAATGGATTGTTAGATTACTTTAACTTTTATGGGATCAATGAGCTTTCCAATAGTGACAAAAATCTGGCTGGGGGCTTCAATCGCACCGCTGGAAAACACCCACATCCTGGATACAGGAGCTTTAACATGATAAAACTATTGTTTCAGTGTTGTGCGAGTAAGCAAATACCAGTTATAATCACATCATACCAATCACAAAGTAGTATCGACCGACTCATGTTTGAAACGATTTCAGAAGTTGCATTCCCATACCAAGAAAATAACCATTTTAGAAGGATATCAAATTTGGTATCTTTACTAGAATATTTTCAGGATAAAGATGATTTGTTTATGACCATCTTAAAGAAAACTCCCAGTCCCGCTTATATAACTTTAACCGGGTCTCCTAATTTTCCACATACTCTGAAAATAATCAAGAAACCTTGAACAAGTAAACTCGGAGATTCTTTACGCCTTTAATTCCATTACCTTGAACATGAAAATTAAAGATACCATCATTATCAAAAAGCCTGAACCCAACAAGGCATATTTTTCATATAGTTTTTCCACATTAAAAGCCTTGACCGCTATCAGGGCACCTACAAAACCAAATACCAACAAAGTGACACCTATCATTGTCTCATAGTTATTTTGTACGGCTCGAGAGGGCAGAAAAACAGCCTGATTGTAATTTTGGCCTTCTATAATTGCATTAATTAATCCAGAAGTAAATGCAAAGTATATCAAGATATAAATACTCGCTAAAATGAGCACAGGTTTGATAAATTTAAACTTCAATGCTGTTGTTTAATCTAAAGGATTTATAAATTAAAACTTTTTCCCTATTACATATGACGAAGTATAGGGAAAAAGTGTAACCATGGAACACCCGGGAAAAATCATTGTGCTAGAAGGCCTTGACAAATCCGGTAAAACAACCCAAGCCCACTTGCTACATGATTATCTAAACGATAAAAATCCTGGTCAAACAGTGCTGTTTAGCTTTCCAGATTACTCTACCAAAATAGGAAAACAAATACGATCTTTCTTAGATGGAAAAGTCCAATACAATGCTGAAACAAAGCATATGCTTCTTTCAGCAAATAAATGGGAGAAGAAAGAAAATATCTTAGAATCCCTAAGGTCTGGAAAAACAATAATTTTAAATAGATACTATCAATCCAATCTCGCATACGGGCTTGCCAACGGGTTGGACTTTGAATGGCTGTCTATCCTAGACAAGGGGATGCCCAAAGAAGACGTTACTATAGTACTAGATATAAGTCCTCGCGTATCATATTTACGCAGCATTGCGAATAATTTTGTTCTAGACGATTTTGAGAAAAATCGTGAATTCCTGGATGCAGTAAGGACTAATTATCTTAAACTAGCCAAAGTATTTAACTGGAATGTTCTACACTCAGATAATTCGAAGGATATTATTTTTAGATCAATCCTCGACGTGATAGGAGAACAATAGTATTTTTCAAAATATGGATTAAGAGGGTGGAGAAATATAATGGTCCTAAAATACGTAGGAGAAATTACTGATCCTATTCATAAGAATATAAAATTTACAAAGGTTGAAAAAGAAATAATAGATACCAGTATTTTTCAAA
Organism: Candidatus Nitrosocosmicus sp.; assembly: GCA_041747305.1. Classification (GTDB taxonomy): domain Archaea; phylum Thermoproteota; class Nitrososphaeria; order Nitrososphaerales; family Nitrososphaeraceae; genus Nitrosocosmicus. The sequence goes on along the minus strand of JBGTFK010000153.1, from coordinate 93,077 downwards.
GACTCAGGAGAATTCGTCAGTTAGCTGGGGCACATCTTGTTTATCCTGGGGCACTTCATTCCAGATTTGAACACTCACTTGGCTCAATGTTCTTAGCTGGTATGGCCGGTCAAACATTATTTGATAAGGGATACTTTACAGATATCGACTTAATTCAACAGCTTAGGTTAGCAGCCTTATTACACGATGTTGGACACGGTCCCTATTCTCATTTATTTGAGGAAATTCTTCAAGATTCTAAAAACTATTCTCACGAAAACCTCGGGGAGAGGATTATCTTGGAAACAAAGATCTCTGATATCATAAAACAAAATGGATATAGTCCTGTTACTATATCTTCCTTAAGTTTTGGAAAACATAAATCAAGATTCTTAAATGAAGTTATATCTGGGGGATTATCGGTCGATTTAATGGATTACCTGCCGCGTGACAGTTATTTTTCAGGGACTGAATATGGAAAAGTAGATTATTTTAGGATTATCAATTCTCTAGAAGTTGCATCTTCGAAAGTTTTGGGAATTAATAAATCTGCATTATATTCGTACGAGTCAATGCTAATCTCAAGATATCAAATGTTCAAGGCAGTATATTTTCATAAGACCGTGAGGTCCGGCGAAGTCATGATCCTACATTCAATGAAACATCTCAACCAATCACTGCATTTTACCGATTTTGATTCACTTGAAGATTTTCTTAATCTACATGACGAGATGGTTCTTGAATTATTGTGCAATTTTAGGCCATCAAAGCCCCGACCTATGGATACTTTTGCCGTAAAGCTTGCAAGAGACTACAAAAACCGAAATTTGCTTAAATGCATATATGAATACTTTTCACTGTCTAATCAGAGATTTGAAAATGAGCGCGACAGTAAACAAGCCAGCCAACGCCTTCTTAGTCAAACTAATGATTTTGAAAAACAAATATCCCTAATGAAAAACATTATTGGGGATCATCAAGAATCCGGAGAACCAGTATTTTTAGACATTTCCCGTGCGCCTTCTATACCCCTGGCCCCAAAGAAGGAAGAGGTTACTTCAATTATGATAATCAGCAATCAAGCAGAATATGAAAAATCTTTTGATCAGTTACCGTTGATTAACGTCATCACCGGGTATCTAGATATGATCAGAGTATATACCACCCCAGAAAAAAGGAAATTCTTCGAATCTATACTAAAAGATTTTGAAAATCAAAATTTCTAACGATTTTTATAATCACACGCCAAATGAAATTCAATGATTAAGCCACGGATAGTGATAAAACTGAGCGGGAGCTTATTTAATTATGAAACAAACCCTGCACAATTGAATGACTATATACAGCTGATAAAAAAAATTAGCAACGTATATCAACCAGTCATAATTACAGGTGGGGGGAAAATCGCAAGATTTTATATCAATCTATCTCGAAGCTTGGGAATGGATGAATCTGGATTGGATCTGATTGGAATACAGGTCTCACATTTGAACGCAAGACTTTTGATCTCAGGTCTAGCTGAATATTGTTATCCTCTACCACCTAGGAATTTAGAAGAAATCTCTATAGCTCGGTTATCAGGTTTAGCTATAGTAACAGGTGGGATTTATCCGGGTCAGAGCACAAACGCAACTTCTGCATTAATTGCCGAACGAGTAGGAGCAACAAAATTTTACAATGCTACAGATGTTGACGGGATATATGATTCTGATCCTAGGACAAATCCAGCCGCCAACAAATATGACAAGATAAATGTCCAAGATTGTGTAGACATTCTAAAATCAGAAAAGTCGATGGCCGGTACGTACGATTTAATGGACCTGATAAGTTTAAAAGTGATAGAAAGATCCAAATTACCAACGGTAGTATTCAAATCAACCATAGACAATATTGAAAAATTGGTACTTGAAAATGTCAAAATAGGAACCGAAATTACTATATAGTCTTTAATTCTCCTTCAAATCGTTTGATGCCGTCTGATGATATCTTTTTTAATATTTTTTCGCCTTCGGTGATACTCACAGGCTTGGTTTGCGCCTTGGCATATCCTTCTTCATCAGTAAGATATACGATCATATTGTTTTCATATATCGCCTTGCTTACAAACAAGTCTTCTCCAACAGGCAAAAAGCCGTCATCTTTGGGACTTTTTTTAATCGTATAAGTTAACATAGCAAATCCAGCGTATTCAAACAATTTCATTTGGGCGGCTCTTGAACGCTGCTGCCCAATAAATGCCGCTTCGTTGTACCTCATAATATAATTCAGATTATCTGCATTGGACCATATTTACATTTTGGGCCGTATCAAAGCCTGTGTATTCTCAAACCGAATTAATCTGGGGGATAATTCGAATATGTGTTTATTAGTGGGCATTGCAAATTAATTTTTATGGCATTCTTAAATGGAATGGAATGGATAATAATAATTTTAGTTATTGTTGTCATATTTTTTGGTGCCAAAAAGATTCCGGAATTAGCTAGATCAATGGGTAGAGCAACCAGTGAGTTTCAGAAGGCTAGAGTAGAGGCAAAGAGGTCTCTTGCAAACGAAACAAGCAATCAAGAAAAAGCACAGCAAACCATTGATAGAGAAAAACTTGAATCAATAGCAGAGACATTAGGTGTGGATTACTCAAATAAGGATGATCAGGACTTGAAAAACGCCATTGATGAAGAGTTAAAGAAACAAGGCACACCAAAATAAATTAATAAATATAGAATAATGATATGATAAAAATTCGCCTATTACATACGGGTACGAGAAGTTAGAGAACGAAAATGGATGTAAATAATCTAATTGATAAGTATGATTTAGATAATATTACTGTCGGGGTCATTGGAAGCCACTCTGCTTTAGAGATAATGGATGGCGCCAAAGATGAAGGGTTTAGGACCATATGCATATGCCAAAAAGGCAGGGAATTGCCATATCAAAAGTTTAGTCGGTTAGCTGATGAAATATTAATTTTAGAGAATTTTTCAGATTTAATGTATCCAGAAAATCAGAACAAATTGCTCGACTTGAATACGATTTTAGTTCCACACAGATCATTTGTAGTTTATTTAGGAACTGATAATATTGAAAAATCACTTAAAATTCCAGTTTTTGGAAACAAGTTTATTCTTAAAGCTGAGGAAAGACACCTCCAAAACAATCAATATGACTTGCTAAGAAAAGCTGGGATTCCTATACCAAAAATATATTCAACCCCTGAGGAAATTGAAGGTCCTTCTCTTGTCAAGATCCAGGAAGCCAAAAGAAAACTTGAAAGAGCATTTTTTATAGTAACGTCTTGCCAAGACTATAAAATAAAATCTGCAAAGAGAATTCAAGCGGGATTAATAAATGAGTCAGACTTGAAGAATTACTCCACAATAGAACAATACCTTATTGGGACCTATTTCAATTTTAATTATTTTTATTCACCACTCGATGGAGAAGTAGAATTCTTAGGTATTGAAAGAAGGCTACAAACTAATATACATGACTATACGACTTCGATACCAGCTGTAAATCAACTAGAAATGGCAATTGACTTGCAGAATATAGAAGTCGGCCATACACCAGCCAGTATTAGGGAATCACTTTTGGATAAAGTATTCAAAATGGGGGAAAAATTTGTGCAATGTACACTAAAAGAGTATCCCCCAGGTATTGTGGGTCCCTTTTCATTACAAAGTGTGGTTACGGTGGATTTGGACATGATAGTTTATGACGTATCCCTCAGAGTTCCAGGAAATCCAATTCTTGCAACCACCACACCATATACAAAATATAAATATGGAGAAACTTTCGGTGTTGGCAGGAGAATAGCCATGGAAATCAGACGCGGACTCGAGAACCCAAGCAAATTAAAGAAACTAATTACCTAGTTGTTTTGCGGTAACTATTCTTTTTTGCACCAGAGTTAAATTCTAGCAGGTAGGTGACAAAATGAGAACGAGTATATAATAAAAATATGTAAAACAGATTTAGAATGTCCTATCTGCATTGAGAAAATGCCTCAATTTGACCCAAAGGGAGCAGGAAAAAGAATTTCTTCTACACTTGATTATTCTTTTCAGTTGTGTCATTAAGTTTTTCTAACAGGCTTTTGCTTACCATGTCCTGGAGACCTTGCAGATTTTCTATCATCTTTCCTCCGCCTTGTCCGAAATTTGGAGTCCCTCCTCCTGATCCATCTAGCAGCTTTGATATATGGCTTGCTAACGCATTTGCCTTCACAATTTGTATTGCATTCTTTCCACAAAAGACAATAACTTTTGCGGATTTGTTTTCCATGATTATTATTGATACATAAACAAGATCTGGATTTCGTTCCGCTGAAGTTTGACCAACCAAAAGATGGAATTGGTCATCAAACTCTTCGTCTAATTTGAAATAAAAATTCAGAAATCTGTTCCCGTCTGATTGTGAATTGAGAACAATTGAGTCATTTATTGTTTGATCCACAGATGCGATTGAAATTCTTCTTAAGAGGTTCTTAATCTTTTTCTTTGATTTGTCTAATTCATCAATATTCTTTGAAAAGGTTTCTAATATTTTTTCGCGGTTTGTTCCAAGTTTGTTAACGATATATTGTATCTGGTTATCTTGGTCTTGAACACGATTTAGTGCGTTAGCCCCAGCAACAAATTCTATTCTAACAACCCCATCCTGAATTCTCTCTGTCTTTAGTATTTTTATAAGACCTAGTTCACCAGTGTTGAAAACATGAGTTCCTCCACATGCTTCAATATCTAATCCCCCAATGTTAACGATCCTTACATCGTTTGTTGGAACAACACCTCCTTGATAGATCCTAAAGCTATAATTTTGTTCTGCTACTCCTCTGGTGTAAAAATTGATCATGACGGGTAAATTCCTTCTAATTATATCATTTGCTTTTCTTTCTATTTCCTGCATTTCATCCCTAGACAAAGCGGAGTGATGTGTAATATCCAACCTAGCATAAGTTTCATCCTTGTATGCGGAGTTTTGCCAGACCCATGAGCCCAAGACACTTCTCGACGCGTGATTGATTATGTGAGTAGCAGTGTGGTTTTTGGTTATGGCCAGTCTTCTCTCCTTCTCAACCACACAATTGATCAAATCTCCTTCCTCTTGTTCAAATGTCCCTATCACGTGGTGAAGCACCTTATCTTTTATTTTCACCACGTTATCGACTTTGTGAGCACCAATATAACCAAAATCTGGTTCCTGACCTCCACCCCTCGGATAAAAGCACGTTTTGTCTAAAACGACCAGATTCTTGTTGAGTATTTTTAATATCTTGGCCTCAAAGGAATATCTACTTGGGTCATCATAATACAATAACGTCGTTCCTGTGATACTATCGAGGTCAATACTTTCATCCAAATTGAATTCTTTTTTATCTCTTTTTTCATTCCGGCTAGTTGAATGTAATTCTGAAAGTCTCGTATAAAAATTTGCTGGAACCGATTCAAGAAGCCCGTTTTCAACCAGATAATCTGGAGTAACCCCATCAGATTCATACAGTCGGATCAAATCATCTAAATTCAATCTGGTTTTCCCTTTTTTTATCTTAGTGGAGATTGTAACGATCCTTTCTTGTGTTTCAATAAATCTTTTGCCCTCGATATCCAAGACTTCGTGAATATCATTTCTATAATCCATTAGTTCTGGGAATAGCGGTAGGAGCTGGTCTAAATGCATATCAACAATGTCTGCAACTTTGAGCCCTATACCAAGTTGTTTTAATAGAGAAAGTGTTCTTCTAAGAATAACCCTTAGATTGTATCCACCACCAACGTTTGAGGGCAATGAGCCGTCGCTTATAGCAAAAACTAGAGTTCTTGTGTGATCTATGATCGTATATAATGATTCGTATGGAACTACAATCTTCTGCAATTTTTCAAAATCTATACTTAATTCTTGTGCAATCTGTTTCTTTACCTGCAAAATATCTGAAGTCGATTCCAACTTTGCTGAAATTCTGCTAAAGTAATCTGAAAGGATTTTGGGCTGAGAATTGTAGTTTCCATTTGAGGAAAATGAATTATCCATTCCAGACGTTTCGTATATATTTTTTAGAATCGGCTCAAAAGTGCAATCGTAGCTGGTTGGCGTTCCGTTTGTTATCCACGAAAGTCTTTCTAACCCTGCTCCCATATCAATTATCTTGTTTTTAAGAACTCTGTGATTTTTTTCATTACCTTCAAATTCTGTGAAAACAGCATTTCCTAATTCCAACCCCCTTACAAAATATTCCAGTGAGCTACCAAACGCTCCCGCACCTATCCATACATCCTCTACGAACGTTATTTCAGCTGGGGATATTCCAAAAATGTCTACCAATAATCCAAAATCCAGATCTATGCACTTATCCTTCCAGTATCCTCCATTAGAATCTGCATCGCATGTTTGCCCAACCATGCAAAATGAGGTGTAGTGCCTCCCAGTTATCCCGACATTCTCAATGTCGTTAAACCTTAGACACATTTGAGGCACTACTAACGGATTACCAGGCAATTCAAACATTACTTTACCATCGGCGACCCTCTGAAAATCTACAATTGAGGCAATAGTATAGTAAAGGTCATCCCTCCATCTGCATACCACAGGGTATCTGTTAACTATACTGTGACCATTTTCTTTGAAGTAATCTCTAATCTTCTCCCACGATTGAGTATAACTAAATCTTTTTGAAGTCGGTGGATTTCCAATAAATGTATAGTTTTCATGATCCGGACAAATCGATCTTTGAGGAATGGCCCAAAAGAATCTACTACAAATTGAACAACTCTGACGAATAAAGCCTAATTTTTCAAAGAGCGAAACTTTATAATATTTTTCATAATCGGAGGAGAAAAGTGAAAGAAGCTCGGATTTATTCAAATTAAAAATATTTTAAGCATTAAGAATATTAATGCTTTTAAATCATTTTAAAATAATTAACTAAGACTCTTTCCTTATGAAGAAATTGCCTCGCTAATGAACTTAACGTAGGTATCTTTTGAGGCTGCGCCTATGGTTCTTTTTATCTCTTTTCCGTTTTTGAAAATCAACAGTGATGGAATAGACTGGATACCATATTTCATTGCGATTTCTTGGTTTTCATCTACGTTGAGTTTGACTACCTTTATTTTGTCTGAATAAGATTGTGCTATTTGTTCAACAACTGGGCCAACCATACGACATGGACCACACCATTCGGCCCAAAAATCTACAAAAACAGGCTTGTCAGCTTTTAAGACCTCTGAATCCCAATTTCCGGTTGTTACATGAGCGACATTCTCGTTTCCCATTATTACTATTTAGCTCTAACCGTATTTGAATATTTGTTTAGAAATATTTTGCGGATGCGATGAAATGATAATTGGATTAGATACAAAAATCTAGCAGTAAAGACTATGAATTGATGAAAATTTGGAGTTTTATTATTATTAACTCACATTTAATAATAGAAGGGAGAAAAAATATAAAAAAATATTAGCTTGAAAGAATTAGCTAGCAATTTTAGAGATATCATATTATTTTGGCCTGATAAGGACGATGACAAATTTATATCAAGATCAAATGGATTTTAATAAATCAAACAAGGCAAAATAGTCGGCATACAATTTACTTATAAGTGTCTTGTGAATATATCAAGCATAGAGGTTTTATCAGTTCTTTTATTTTCGCTATTTGAAGAGAGCTAAAAATGCATAAAGGGAGACACAGCTAATGTCATAATTTGTTAATATATATCTGACTGTACATATCCCAAATTGCTTATATAACATTAGTTCATCTCCGTCGAGTATATGAGATGGAATGGCGAAAACAGGCATCAAACATCTCTTGCTTATCTTAACCGATATTTAACATATTAGGACTGGTATAAATTTTTCAAAAAATGATATGTTAATGATCATAATTTACATCTGTTCATCATGTTATTACTCAAAACCATACAAAATAACTCAATGACTACAAGTTTATATTCGCAAGGTCCATTAACCAGCAAAATCAGGCAATATTGGTTATCATCGAATTGGATATTCAGTTCATAATCCTAATCTTTAGGTCTTATCACTAAAGTACGCTCTGATGTTGAATTAAAATTTTTAAACGGATCTTGTTCTCCTAAGTTAAATATTCCCAATTAATGTCAGGATTACTCAGACTATACATTTTAAATTCTGTTTATTTTACCAAAAAACTTTGTTTATTGAACAATTCTGTGAGATATACTCCAATTCCCACAATTATGAAAATCCACCTTATAACAATATTAACTTGCTAATAAAGTATCTATTCATAATGCCTGTCAAATTTGAGATTGTTTGTTTAACGATTTAATCGATAAAACCACAACTTTTATGTAGACTTCGTTTGAGGTGAAAAAGATATATTCTTATAAAAATTTGAAATTATTGTATAATATTGGAAGACAGAATCATTGCTGAAAATGAATTGGGGGATTGGCGTAGGACTCATTACTCTTTTCAAATTTCAGATTCCGTAATTAATGAAGTTGTTACAATTATTGGATGGATATCTTCAAAACGAGACCATGGAAATGTACTTTTCGTCCAATTAAGAGATAAGTTTGGGGACATTCAAATTCTTGTAAAGAAGAAAGAATTGAGTGAAAATATATTTGAATCATTAAAAAGTTTGAAAGAACATTCTTCAATTGCCATCAGGGGAAAAGTTGTTGAACAAAAGAATTCTAGCAAAGAATTTGAAGTAATCCCTGAAGAGATCAAAATACTATCGGTTTCCAATAAACCCGCTCCATTCCTTACCCAGTCAATTTCCTCAATAGGTATTGACACCAGATTGGACTTGAGGGCTATAGATTTAAGAAGAAATCATCTACAAAATATTTTTAAAATAAGGAATACTATCCTAAATTCTATTAGAGCATATTTAAATGACAACTATTTTGTTGAAGTTAATACGCCTAAAATGATAGCAACCGCTACAGAAGGAGGTGCCGCATTATTCCCAATCTTTTATTATGATAGGGAGGCTTTTTTGGCACAAAGTCCACAGTTATATAAGGAGCAGTTGACCATGGCTTTTGAAAATGTATTTGAAATAGCTCCAATATTTAGGGCTGAACCTTCTAGGACAAACAGACATTTATCTGAAGCAATGTCAGTTGATGTGGAAAAAGCGTATGTAGACTATACTGACATGATGGATTACTTGGATAATTTAATTCGTTATATTATTCAAAGTATCAACGACAAAAATCAAGTGGAACTTGATAGCTTGGGAATTAAACTTCCTAATGTGGATAGACCATTTAGTCGAATTACATACTCGCAATTGGTACAAAATTTACAAAATAGTCACAAGTATATCCGTTGGGGAGACGATATTGCACCAAAACTGCTCAAGGATCTTTTTGGTAATGAATTTTATTTTATTACTGATTGGCCTGCTTCTACGAAGCCTTTCTACGTGAAATCAAAGAAAACGGACCCAACGAATGAGCCAAATAATGTAGATGCTCCTCGCGTACTTAGTGAATCCTTTGATCTAATGTATGGAAGCCTTGAGTTATCATCCGGTAGTACTCGTATCAGTAATAAGGATGATCTAATGGACAATATGAAAAAAAAGGGCTTGAGTCATAAGGCTTTCGATTACCATCTAAGGGTTTTTGATTATGGAGTTCCACCACACGCCGGGTTTGGACTCGGGTTAGAAAGATTGTTGATGGCCATATTAAAGCTGGACAATATTAGGGACGCAACCTTTTATCCAAGAGATATAGATAGGCTGACCCCATAAGATAAATATAAAGTACGGTAAGATCCCCATAGCTAACCATGGCAAAGGGTATTGATATTGAGAAATTATGCGATCTGACTAAATTAGAGATACCTGAGCAAAACAAGACAGAAATCTCTAGAAAGGTGGAGGAAGTGCTATTAATGTTTGACAAGTTAGATGAATTTGCAAGTGAGGGTTCTAAAGTTAAAAAAATCGAGGATCTCAAAATTGAATTGGCTTTTGAAAACCTGCGAGAGGATAAACCTAGGCTGCCTTTAGATTCGTCGGAACACCCTCAACCTAAATTTCAATTAAAGAATATCAAAGATGGTTTTATTCTAGGGCCAAGGATCTGATCTTGAAGGGTCTTTATGAATTGCCTGCTTTTGTTGTTTCGCGAAAGATTAAGGAACAAGAGATTACCGCTGAGGAGTACATTTCGATAGTTATTGAAAGGATAAAACAAGTAGACCTTAAAATAAATTCCTTTATCAGCCATAATTTTGAAAGTGCCCTAACTAAGTCAAAAGCAATTGATAAGAAAATTAAAGATGGTCTCAACACTGGTTTATTAGCCGGTATTCCAGTTGGAATAAAAGACAATATTAGCGTACAGGGTTTAAAAAATACATGCGCTTCTCGCATGCTGTCTGAATACGTCTCTCCTTACAACGCGACGGTGGTAAGCAAGATTGAAGAACAGGATGGTATCATTATCGGTAAATTGAATATGGATGAGTTCGGGATGGGGACTACCTCGGAGTATTCATCTTTCGGCCCGGTTCGAAATCCTTGGAATCTTGGATATGTCGCTGGTGGTTCTTCAGGAGGAAGTGCGGCTGCTGTTGCATCATTGCAAATACCGTTATCTCTTGGTTCAGATACAGGTGGATCTGTTAGATGCCCATCCAGTTTTTGCTCAGTTATTGGAATTAAGCCTACATATGGAAGTGTAAGTAGAAACGGATTAATTTCTTATTCTAATTCATTAGAACAAATTGGGCCAATTGCCAGAACTATTTATGATCTGGTTCCTCTCCTTAACATAATTTCCGGAAATGATCCGAAAGACAATACAACAGTCCCCAAAAAATATGAATATAAAACGAATAATGTCGAAAATATTTTGAAAAAAAAGTACAAAGTTGGTGTACTTAATGATTTAATTGACAATTCAGAGGCCGAAGTAGCTCGAAATTCTAGGAAAAAAGTAAAACAACTAGAAGACTGTGGTTGTAAAATTGAGGATACCAGGATACCTTTATCAGATTATGCTCTAGCTTCGTACTATGTAATAGCTACAGCAGAAGCAAGTAGTAATTTATCGAGATTTGACAATTTGCGATATGGCTATGAAGGTAGTCCAGAAGGTTATGAGTGGAATGGTTATTTTTCCGAATCAAGATCGAAGTTTGGGGATGAGGTAAAGCTTCGAATTCTTCTAGGCTCCTATGTGTTGTCTGCAGGCTATTTTGGCAAGTATTATGCTAAAGCTCAAAAACTAAGATCTATGATAAAAAGAGAATTCGATATTCTGTTTAATAATTATGATATTTTGCTGTTACCAACAATGCCTGTCTTGCCGTTTAAATTAGGGGAAAAAACTTTGCAACCAATTGAGAACTATAATTTAGATGTTTATACAATCTTAGCTAACCTTGCAGGAATACCTGCAATATCAATACCTGGTGGTTTATCTAAAGAAGGCTTTCCAGTAGGGGTACAACTGATATCTGATGCCTTTGAGGAGCAAAAACTGATAGATGTAGCTATTTTGCTTGAAAACATTGAGGGTTTTGAAACTTGGATTCCGAAGATATGAACAGTAGAATGAAAATGGGCCAAGAATTGAAAATTGGGTTGGAAATACACTGTCAGCTAACTAATCTTCATACAAAGCTTTTTTGCGATTGTTTCTCAAATTACCGAAACTCTCTTCCAAATGAAAATACCTGTCCTATTTGCCTTGGATTGCCAGGTACGTTGCCCTTGCTAAATAAAAGAGCAGTAGAATTTGCTTCAATGATTTGTATGGCTTTTAATTGCAGCATTCCTGAAAAAATTTCCTTTTATAGAAAAAATTATTTTTACCCTGACTTGCCTAAAAATTATCAGATAACACAATACAATTCATATGAATTAAGCAGTATAGGTTATGAAGGGTCCATTGAATTTGTTGGGGATGCAAAATCCAAGCCTGAGGCATCTAAGGGGAATTCAGAGAGGAGTAAAATAAGAGTTACCAGAGTTCAATTAGAAGAAGATCCGGGAAAAATAACTTATGAAGAAGATAAATCCGCTGCGAATAATTACTCCCTTATCGATTATAATCGGGCTGGTGTATCGTTGGTTGAAATCGTAACAGAGCCTGACTTTTCTAATCCTATCGCCGTTAGGACCTTCTTAAATGAATTTGTTAACCTATTTGAATATCTAGGGGTTACCGATCCTAGTCTAGAAGGTTCAGTAAGATGTGATGTTAATGTTTCTGTCGGAGGAGGAAAGAAAGTGGAGATTAAGAATATAAGTTCATTTAAGGAGGTTGAGAAATCAATCTATTATGAGATCACTAGACAAAAAACTCTGATTATGCATGACATTGCTGTCAAACCAGAAACGCGACATTGGGATGAGAAAAGAAAGGTGACTGTCGCTGCAAGATCAAAGGAAGAGGAAGAGGAATACAGATATTTTTCGGAGCCCGATATACCTAAAATTATTTTGGGGAATAAGTTCTTTTCCAGAGTGAGAACCAGTATGCCTGAATTACCTCTTGGGAGGTTGAAGAGATATATTGAAGTCTACAAGATAACTGAGCACACTGCCAAGATTCTAGTTAATGATAAAAGAATAAGTGATTTTTTTGAAGAATCACTAAGATACTACAATTCTCCGATTGAAATATCAAATTGGATAGTAAATGAGCTGCTTACAAAAATAAATGAAAAAGAGAGAAAAGGTTTAACTGATCATAACGTAAGGGGTCTTGACATTCTGTCTGTATCACCAAGTCAGGTTGCCGAGATCGCAAAATTAGTAGAGGTAAAATCCTTAAACAGGACTATGGCGAGGGAGATATTTGATAAGAGCGTCAATTCAGGTACAAGTCCATTGAAGATAATAGAGAATATAGAAATTGAAAAAATTTCTGATGAGGCATCAATTATAAAGATAATTCAGGACATCCTCAATTCTCAGCCCCAGCTGATAGAACAGTCAAGAAGTAACCCAAATGTCATCAATTACATTTTGGGGCTAATTATGAAAGAAACCAGAGGTAGAGTCAATCCACAAATTGCTTTGAAATTGATAAAGGAAGGTCTAGAAGATATCTGATTCAAGATCCATGTTTTAATCTAGTAAGAGACTATTAAACGATGAACGAGTTGGAGTTTGATCAAATTGAAAGCGTTCATTCGCTAATGCCGTAAAGAGGGTAGATGTATTCTGCCTAAACTTCAAATTCTATAAGATATGCCATACGCTTTAATACTAGTACTCGTGAGGCTTTGACCCGGGTGTACCATGCTTTTTTCAACATCCTCTTCTTTGGTCTAATAATAACTACATGGATGGATAATTTCAAGTTTTTTTTTTTGTGAATTAAATCATAAATAAATACCTGGAAGAATATTAGGTTAGCTAATACATGTCCATTTCAAACGATTTAGATGAGGTATCTACATTTATTGTTTGTCCTGGTTGCAAGACTAGGTCCCCAAAGGATTGGATAGTGAAACATATGGAATCCAGAACAAGACCTCGAGTAAGAAGATCTCAAGTCTATTTTAGATGCGTCATTTGTAACCAGACCACAAAGATATTAGATAAGAAATTAATAAAATTCATAGATAATGAAGTCATGAAAAATGACGAATACTAGATCCATAGGACTTTACAATTTTGACTAAATCAAAGAATGAGAAAACTACAATAAATCTTGGTCCGCAGAAATTGACAGGATTGTCTCTAAAAATGTGAGGTATCACGACATCTACCCAAATGGATCAAGTCAAGGTGGATAAGACATACTTAATTCATTTCATATGATTTCATTTGGTAAATAAATGACTCACAATATCAAGTTAAGTACTTTATTTAGATTTGTAGAGGTGAAGTATGCACCCTATATTATTTTGTTTCAATCCTGCTGCTAGAGCATTTTATTGGATAATGAAAATAATTATTTTCCCTTCCAGGATCTACCAGGAATTCCTGTAAATTAGCACTCATTCTAAATTATTGAGGTAAAGCTTTGATTCATGTACTTAGCCTAATAGAACGTTAATTTACCTGAAATGATAAAGAGTAGTTGATAACGACTTGGTTTGGGAAATATCATTTTGATTGTACATTCTATACATTCAGAAATTCTAATTAGATCATTTTATTTTGCTTTAATTTATATTCCATAACGAGAGCTTGTTTAAAAAAAGTTGTAATATTTTCTTTCTTTGATATGTTTTATTTGATGCTTCCTAATTCCTCTAAATTTCTCATTACAATCGGTAAAAAAGATCCTATATCAGTAACTACGCCTATCGCTTGAGTTGTTCCCCTGTCCAATAATTTAGTTACTACAGATTGGTTAATATCTACTGCTATAACTTTTACGGAGGCAGGCAACATATTCCCAACTGCTATTGAATGGAGCATGGTCGACAGCATTATTACCAAATTGGCTCCTTTCAATAATGATTTATACTTTTTTTGGGCTTCAACTATGTCGGTAATGACATCTGGAATGGGACCATCATCTCTTATGGATCCGCATAAAACATATGGAACATTGTTACTAATACATTCATACATAATTCCATTTTTTAGGGTATTGTTTTCTACCATCGATCTCACTGATCCTGCTTTAAACACTTCATTTACTATGGACATGTGATTACGATGTCCTCGCACAGCAAGTGTTCCATCATCTATATGCATTCCTAACGACGTTCCGAGTAATGAATTTTCAATATCATGCACTGCCAAGGCGTTACCCGCTAAAATCCCATCTACAAAACCTAGTTTTATGAGCCTTGCTAATAGGTCTGATGCCCCCGAATGTACTACTACAGGTCCCGCTACGACAATTATCTTGCCATGCTCTTTTTTTGTACGATACAGGTCAAGAGCTACTTTTTTTGCTATTTGTTGCGTAGGTCGTTCACTAGAACTTGAACTACTCATAAACTGGAATATATCGACTCCTTCTCTAGGTCTCTCTTGGGGGATAATTCTGACTCCTCTCTCACCAGTAACCACTAGGTCACCTTTTTTTACATCCCGGTTGGTTTTACATTCTGCTTTTTTAGTGTCGGCATTAAAGACGATGCATTTATCCATCATCATGTTTACAACATTTACCCATTCTTTATGATAAAATAATTGGGTTGGGTTATTCGTAGTGCTATAAAAGTCATCTGGTAAGACCATGTCTCTGGGCGAAGGAATACATTTTACCTCGTCAACTGAAACACTGGTAGCACCCTCACGAAACAAGTATTCTAATATTCTCGTCAAATGATTTTCGCTATTGCCGCTAATCACTAATCGGGCATAGCTATGATCTTCTTTTCTCTTCCCTATATCGAATTCCAATACCGTGAAATCGCCTTTTAGGTCCATAATCTTGTCAAAAATACGGGTAAGTATTGATGAGTCAACCAAGTGACCCTTTACTTCGATTTCCTTTTCGAATTTACCCATCTGTATTCATTATTTATGCTTTTTAAAATTCCTTTCCTTAAAAGGGATATATTTTACACCGGTAACGATACTTTACCAACATATTCCTCCATGTTTCCAGCTTCAATTATCTTGTTTTTTATAGCGTCCTTTGTTTGAAGAGAAAACCAGTTAGCTATCGCCTTAGCTATACCATTCTTATCACATATCGCGATCAAATATCCTTGCTCCTCATGAACTATGGCGAAATAATTCTCCTCTCCTACCGGTTCCCAATTGTTGCTATTGTTATCCTTTAAGGCTAGTGCTGGTAATGCAGGAGTGCCATCGAATAAGAAGTTCGATAATAATTCCTGAGCGTTTTTTACCCTCTTTTCACCTATTTTTAAGGCTACGAAATATTGCATAATTTAATTACTATAGTACTCCAATATCTCTTTTACATCTTGTAATTCCTTAGTATCTTGAATATTTTTTTTTGAAGTCTTAGGTAATTGAGAATTTGGTCCATAAGATAAATATGACAATCCGGATTGGAAAAAGGTTGTAACCTTTTCTTTTCTGATCCCTTTTCTATGACCTAAATAGTAATGTGCTTGCAAAACCATCTCAAGCTTGTCAATGAGATGGACAAACTTTGAATCGAAAGACTTTTTCGTTTGATAATCATGCCATAATTCCAAATACTTTTTTTTCAAATTTTTCGGGCACATTTTTTCTGTTATCTTATCGAAAGCTTCGTCTTCTAGTCTTCTTTTCCTGTTTTCATTCATAGTTTCTGGAGTAATGTCGCCAATAATTGATTCCGCCAGATCATGAACTAAAACCATCTCAATAAGTCTAACTTTTTTTTTATAAGAATATTGATTTTTCTCTGAGAAAAAAAGGACCAAAACTATCATTAAAAGAGTATGACCTGCAACAGTTTCTGCATTTTCAATTTCCAGCTTCTGTTTCCATCCAGTTCTGCGTAGATCTTTTAACTTGTAGAAGTATTCTGTAAAGCTTGATATACTTTCTTTCTTTGTCTTGGTCACCCTCACCATGACATTTCTAACTAGTCATTACATTTGAAGAATATGAATAATTATGAGATGAGGAATCTGTTTTACCAAACCCGGAATATCAAAAGAGTGGTCCATCATAATAGTTAACAGAGTTGCAACTACTGACATAGCGATAGTAATTAAGACGATATACATTACATTTAAAATTTGAGTCATGTTAGAATGAATAATCTAAAATAATTTAATCCTTTAAATTATTCGATTCAAATGAAACCTAACCACCAATATTATTAGTTTTGGATGATATTCATGACCTACATATGACAGTTGGGGTTAGATTAGCTCAGAGCTTTTTCAATAAGGATAACTCAGCTAGCTATGATAAATTGGTAAAACTTGCAACATTGGGGCAGGATTCAAATTGGAAAAAAAAAATAGTTGAGAGGGTACCTCCCGGATCACTTGTCTTGGAGATGGCATGCGGTACTGGAATTTTAACCGCCTTATTAAGACAGAATAACAATTTAGTGTATGGGATAGATTTGACCTTTGAATATCTTAGTGAGCTAAGTGAGAAAAGGGTAGAGGTCGCTTCCATAAACGGTACGGCCGAATTCTTACCATTTCAAAGTAGGTATTTTGATTGTATTGTAGCTTCTTATTTGCCCAAATATGTTAACTTAAATACAATGATTAGCGAATGCCAACGAGTGTTGAAACCCGCGGGCCTTCTTATTCTTCACGATTTTACCTATCCAAAGAGACTTGCTTATCAGATAGCTTGGAAAATTTATTTTAGAATTATTAAGACTCTTTGGAAGTTTGATAGGAAATGGACAAATGTATTCAACGAACTTGACAATCTAATTATTAGCACTCAGTGGGATTCAGAATTAAGTTCCATCCTGACATCGCATGGGTTTGTCCAGATACGCAAGGAATTTCAAACGTTTGAAACATCTGCAATAATATCAGCGTTTAAAGATGAATGATGACTCTAGACTGAATGAGTGGTTTGTACCCAAGTTCGGTCCTCAAAGATTTCGAATGTTTTGTGGAATGCTTTTTCTTCCATATACGGGTATGTGTATTTCATTCGTAGTTTGGGGTAGCTTGATAACAGGATCACCCAATTTTGAGAGACTGGTCATATTGGTTTTAATTTATTTCGTCGCTCTAGGAATAGGGGCCCATGTGGCCGATAACATAGGCTCTAAAAAGATAAAACCATGGGGAGATATCTTCAACAAGCGGCAGTCATGGTTTATTATCCTGGCTTGTATGGGTTTTTCATACGGGTTGGGTTTATACTATGCTATTTTATATGCTCCGCTGTTATTATTTATTGGGATAATAGAGGGCTTTTTTCTTTTTGCGTACAACTTTGAACTTTTCAAGGGGATATTTCACAAGAACTATTGGTTTGCATTATCATGGGGTATGTTACCATTTATTGCGGGGTTTGTAATTCAGACAAACTCTGTAACACCTATGTGTTTACTCCTCTCATTAATACCATTTTTTCTAAGCTACATAGAGATTCGAATTTCTAGGCTCTACAAACATAATAAAAGAAATAACACCAAGTCGTGTGAAACTTACCAATTTGAGATACTTCTTAAACTATTGAGCATTGGTACCATATCTCTGACATTTATTTTACTATTTGTTTATACAATTTTGTAATTAAAATTTACCTAAAGTGATTTTTATCTCTTGACCTTTAGAATTGGAGTATACATCTAACATAAATAAACAGGAAGAAAGTTATTTGTTCATGTAATATTTTTGGGTAAACAAGGCAGATGGTTAAACTGCTGGGACTCTCAAAACGTATATCGTGGTAACAGCACTGTGATCCAAATATGATACAAGACTCGGTGATCAAAACTTCTCATGACCCATCCTTGTTCTTCTGCAAATCATCATCTTTCTTTACACTGTCAAGCAGATCTATAAAACCTGAACTACTATTATTCTGATTCGATTTAGCTAATTTTTTCTTTTTTGATTTTGCTCGCAAAAATCTAAATACTATGATAATTATTATAATGAGCACTACCAGGATGACCAAACCCGATGGGTTAGATAGAGAAAATATAGAAAATACACCCTGATTTTCACCAACAGGTTGTTGGGGTAAATCTACAATTAAGATATCGCTTTCATAAATGACATATTGGTTTCTCAAGTCATCATAATATTCAACTTTAATTGGCACCAAGTAGTTCCCAGACGATGACTTGTTACTAGTAGACAGTGGGATATTAAATGGTAATGGAGAATCTTCTTCTAGATCACCCAAGTACTCAGGAGTTGTAGAAGCTGGGGTTACTATTTTCAGGTTACTAATATTTTGTCCACTTGTTGATAGATTCTGGATTTGTCTTTCAATTATATCCTTATCCGTAACCAGCTCAACTGTCGTAAACAAACCACCTGTATTACCTTTATTTAGGAGATTACCTACTACGTTTAATGTTCCACCAATATTATCTACTGAAAGTTCGTTTATGCTTATCTCTATTTCCCCAACTACATTTGCACCGATAAAAAAAGAATCTGATTTGAGCTGACCATTACTAACGTACTCTATATTTACCTCAAAAGATATTGGACTATTGATAAGAGTTTTTGATGCAAATACTTTGGTTGGAAACTGTAAAGTATTTTTAGGGTTCATCACATCAATATTCCATTTCGAATTTCCAAGTATTTCCAACGCCCCTGAATTGGCAGTGAGGGTTATTACAGCATTTCTAATTGCATTGTTGTTATTATTGGTAATATTAAACATGAAATCATCAATTTTTCCTGCTGTTAAGAATACTGTTTCATCGTCGGGTGTAGGAAGGGTATCCGGATTTGGCTCAGTTGTGGACAAATCATTTGGATGATTAGAATTTTGTGTGGAAATAAACTCGAAAGAGTTAGGAATATCTCTAGCTTCTTTGAGATCTATGTCCAAGTAACCTGATTTCGGTTGAAAAGTATTCATGTATGTTGTATCTAATGTATCTAATGTATCTAATGACCCGTTCTCTATTTCAGAGTCTTGTGTTACACTAGGAGATACGCTCAACCCATCTTCCACTTGATCATTTTCAACACTAGAACTACTTGGAGTAAGGGGAACAGGAGCCCCTGATGCAGTGGTAGATATACTCAATCCCCCATCAGGTGGGTTTGGCAAAACTCTAAAGCCTATGTTTTTGTCAACCGAGTTTGGGACTCCCACTGAATTAATGTAGTTTATATGCAGATTTATTTTTTGGAGGCTTTCACCTGAATTTATGGATGGCATTATATTAATTTGAATCTCAGCTGACCCATTAACGGGTATAGTTTCAATATTAAACGTACTTTGTCCGGTATTGATGATAGGCAGGGATGCAGATTCTTGGTCGACAGTATTGATTGATGTGTCATTTGAAATTACCCTCTCTCGCGAGCTATCTGATAGTACAGTTTCATCAGATTCGGAAATTTGTAAAATGACCCCAGTTGCATCTGCTGTTCCCTTGTTACTTATTATCAATTTTACAGGGTTATTTATTCCAGGCTGTAGATCTGTTGTGTTAGAAGTCGAATCTAAGATTGCTTTCCCTAGAATGTAAAATGGAATATCAATGTCCTGGATGCGGTAAGTTCCGATTTTGGTGTCCGGTACCTTAAAGTAGTAAATGGACAATGATCCCAGATGGTTTCCAAGGGCTGCAGTGCTTAGTACCTTGACTTTGAAATATAATGTATATGTTTGCCCTGATTTAATTACTTCACTTGAGCTTGCTACCGAAGTAGAACTATTGATCTGCTCTTGATCATTTCTTAAATTACTTGTACCAGAATTATCAGCCACGAAACCCGGAGGTAATTTCAGGTAACCTGTAACCCCAGTGATGTCTGAAAAGCCAATATTAGAAAGTTCTACAGCCAGAATGGAGCTGCCTTCACCTGGTCCCACTGCCCTTTGAATTGATAGTTTAGTAAATGTGTTGGTGGTAGATGCTGAATTGCTTTGAAGTGGGGCGTCGGAGGCCCAGTATGAGTTTATAAATCCGTTATTATTTGGAACCGACCCCTGGTTGTTAAATAAAGAATTCAAATTAATTGGTAATGACTTGTACAGAATAGTTTCGCGGACCTTTTGGATGCTGTCTGTATATGTCAATTTTACCGGTACAACTATGGAGTTGTTCGGAGGATAATTTGGCTGCAAGGCAGGATTCTCCTTACTATCTAAAACATATTGCATTTGGGAATTTGAAACAGGAATGTTAAACGGGACTGGTTCGTTGACCGGTAGGTCTCCTATGTATTCTGATATCCCAGTTCCTATTGAGTCAGGATCATTAGCACTTGAGCTACTATTGTCTTTTCCAGTATTTGGTATTTGGTAATCCATTATAGAAATCTTGGAAAATTGTGCCAATGCGTTACCCTGATTAAGAATATTTCCTACTATGTTATATGAATTTCCTATCGGTCTTAAGGTCAAATCGTTTACATCCAAATTAATATTTCCAGTCACTATAGCACCTAGGTTAAAATTCGCCGTTTTTAGCTCTTGGTAGTTCTTTAAATACTGCACATTTACGGTAAAGAAAACGGGATTACCTATAAGGGACGGAGACGCAAATACCTTAGTTGTAAGGACATTGGGTGCACTACTTACATCAGGTATGTTCCAAACAGAATTTCCGAGGATTTTCACTGAGGGTGATTGAGGGGTTAATGTAACCGCAATGTTGGATAGAGTACCATCACCTGCTTGTTCAGATCTTCCAAAGCTGTTTAAACTGAAGCTAATATTTTCAATCTTACCTGCAACAATTTCTATTTGCTTTTCTGCATCTTGTATCGCTGGATTTTCAGTTGTGCTTGGTGTTAGTGGCGATAATAGAGTGGTGATTGGATGAGCTCTAAAAGGAAAAATATCACTTATTTCCGTGTATTTAGAGACCGGATTATTTGGGTAGTAATCACTATGACCTGAAATAAATTGAGGAGAGTTTTGAATTGTATTTTTTTCGATTGAGGCAGGAGAAACAAAGATATCGTTTTGCGGGGATGTTGGTACTACTTGTATACCTAGCAAATGGTCTATTATTTTCTTGTTTCCGTATGCATCATTATATGAAATTCTGATTTCGAGATTTTGAATGACGTTTCCTGACGAGACAGGTGGAAATATGATCGGGTCTATTTCGAATTTCTGGTTTGGTGATATGGTTCCTACATTGAATACTGTGGGCCCCAAATTTATGTATGGAACCTGAGTTGTTGTTAAGCCATTTGAGGTACTTGAATTAGATTCCCCTACGGCTTGATTACCGTTGGTTATTTGCTGTTTATTGTTTAGAACATTAACAATCACGCCAGTCGCACTAGCACTTCCCAAATTGGAAAGCTCGATTTTTAGAGTATTTGGCGTACCAGCAACTGCATTGATTATATCATATCTAGCAGAGGGGTATAATGGGGTCTGTCCATTGGAATTTGGAGCGATTGAATTTTGGTTACTCCCTTGAACTTCAAGAATTACCTTACCCGAGAGTCTGAATGGAATTTCAATATTAGCTGTTCTAAAGTCTTTCTTAGTTTGCTCAGTCAATTTGAAATACTTAATTTTCAGTTGTCCTTGATACTCTTTTCCTACCTGGGTATTTTGCAAAATGCTCACTGGGAAATATAGAACAAAGGATTGCCCTGCTTTTACAACACCATTATACGTGGATATTGCTGTATCTGAATCAACATTGTCAGGAGTTACCAAAGCTTTAAATCCAGATGGAAAATCAAAATATCCTTTAACTCCTGATATATCTGAAAAACCTTGATTGATGATTGTTACGGCCAGTACTGAATTGCCTTCTGCAGGATCCACCTCCTGTTTAGCGACAGGCGGCATCTGCTGCGCAGTAACCTGGCCAGATGAAATGCTAGCAACAACAGTTTCTGGAGCAATATTATTTGTCCAGTAGGAATCTACAAAAGTAAGTTTGACCGGACCTTTGATGTTTTTCTGACTATTCTGACTATTCTGACTATTCTGACTATTCTCCTTTCTGTCGTCATCATTGGCCAGTTCTTTTGTATCAGCCTTTTCCGAATCAAACCGTGCAGAATTCTTAATAATTCCAGATTGCGAATCAATATCCTGTTTTTCATAGGCAATATTTTCCTGCTTCATTTTCTTTTCACTTTTGATTTCACCAGTCAAGTCTCCAGATCCGTCAATTATTTTATCATGCACAGCGATATTGTCTTCATGTTGACCCAAGTTTAAATCGGAACTTAAACCCAAAGGCATTTGTATCAAGGATGGCTCAAACAGTTGTCCATACGAAGCGGTAAGCAGGCTAATTGGAATAACGCTGTTTACCACCAACAGTACAAAACAAAAAGAAGCATAAATTGATGTGGAATGTCTAAAACGGAGACTAAATTTCATCTGTGTTTACCCCAAACATCGTCATAGATGCCTAATATGAGCTGATGAAAGGTATTGTGTA
This sequence comes from Candidatus Nitrosocosmicus sp., assembly GCA_041747305.1. GTDB lineage: Archaea > Thermoproteota > Nitrososphaeria > Nitrososphaerales > Nitrososphaeraceae > Nitrosocosmicus. Next base: position 70,156 of record JBGTFK010000153.1, on the reverse strand, counting down.
TCAGTTTTGAAACTAGTGTACCAATTTTTGGTAAACACAAATAAAGTGTTATAGAACACTTTGATTTGTCTTGATCTAATGTCAATACTAACATGAATTAAGTACAGTATAATTATACGAAAAACATTACTACTATTATTAATGAAAGTAATTAAAGTACTTTCCATAATTTCGATAACCAAATTTATTTTTCACCTCAAATAATATATTTAAGAATTTAGTAGGTTTGGAATTATAGAATTCGATAGGTTTGTAATTGATTGTACTTTCAACTTTTGCCCTAGAATTACAAATTTTGATTTCATGATTAATCATGATTTGAGTCCTATTAAGTAGAATATCTTATTTGAGATGAATTAGGCACCAATTATGTTTCCCTAATAATGGAACTGTAATTTTTGATTTGTATCTGACAAACATCGCTCAATAAGACACTAAACTCGTTACCTGGGCTATTGCGAATTCTGAATTGTTATATTTGGATGCCCTGCAGGTAAAACACCATGATTAAATTATCACCTACCAGTCAGGGAGACAGCCGAGATAGTACCAAGGGGCACATAATTTAGAACTGTAGTCACAGTTAATTTTTCAATATTGTAATCGGTAGAATTAGTTCACTGTAATATGGTTCGATTAAATTTTGCTGGTCGATTCCTATTATTAATCATGATTTTGAATAAAGGAAATGCTAATCTAACCTAACCTGAATCTATTATCCTAATATTATCTTACCAACAAAATCCAACTTAAAAAAGAGGGTCCAATGTTATTTTTTCCAAATAATATCCTCATGACCCTGCCTTCGGTTACAAACCCTAGCCAAAGTAAAAAAAAGATCTGAAAGTCTATTAATATAAACAAAACAGTTCTTGCTGATTTCATTATTTAGGAACAACTCAACTGTTTTAATTTCACCTCTACGGGAAACAGTACGGATCACGTGGCACTGTGAAGCCTGAATTGTACCCCCAGGCAAAATGAAAGCCTTTAGAGGTACAAGTTCCTTATCAAATTTATCAATACAATTTTCTAAAAAGGTAATTTCATTCTGAGTAATGCGAGGATAATTATCTAACTTTTGCTGTGGATTAGCTAGATCACTGCCCAATGTAAATAATTGGTTTTGTATTATCGTCAAGTCTCGTAATATATCTATAAAATTTGTGTTAGAACTCATTAAAGATATCAACATTCCTATCTGACTGTTGATTTCATCAACTGATCCGTAAGACTGTATCCTGCTACTTGACTTTATTACTCTTGTGCCATCAAGTAAGCTCGTATCTCCTTTGTCCCCAGATTTTGTATATATTTTCATTTTTTTTATTACTATCTACATTATTTGGGTGGAGCTGGATGCAGCAAATTCATGGTTTGCAATATATAATATTCTAATATGCATGCACGTCGGCTTTATGCTCTCTGAGATGTTTTTTCTTTTTAAATCGTTCACTACATTTATCACATTTAAATGGATTCTCGAACTCCATTAGGAATCTTTTCTTCTTTTCTTCTGGACTTTCTAATATCGAAGATGATTCATTAGCTGAACTGTCCAAATCGTTTTTATCTGTCATAGCTAATCCTTTACATTATACTCATTTATTTATTAGCATTGGGGTCGAATTTTATTTAATAATTAAATATATCTTTTCAACCTAACAATTTTATTTTAAGTCAATTTAAAGCAATAATATATATACTATAAACTAATGATTTTAGAATGTGCCGTCGTAGCTCAGCCTGGAAGAGCACTCGACTGTTTAACTTACAGGGTGAAGCTGAAGACCGAGCTGTCGTGAGCTCAAATCTCACCGGCGGCACTATAATATCGACCTGAGATGCGAAATAAATGATGAAGAATATAAAAAGGATCTTTTGTACTCATGATGATAGATTTTCTTACAGGAAATATGATGATTTTGAATTTATTGAATTTAATGTATGTAGGAATTGTGGAAAAGTAGTTAACACAATTAGTGGATACGACGAGGATATAAGGGGTTAAGTTGAAGGTTTCTGAAATAGATATACAAATTTTACTTTTTATATGGTGTCTGGGGGCAGCACTCTCAGCAGTTGCTTTGCTAATTCCAATATATTATATTTTTGCGATAGTTGGAGCTGTAGGGTGGATATGTGTTGGTATTAGTAGTTTTCTTATAGTATTGCACATTAAAAAATAGTAAGATTTTAGCCCCTGCCACCCTGCTCAGGTATCGAGACCAATGTAACAGTCGATGTTATTCCGTTAATTTTTCGTATACTATTGGTAATTGTATTGTTCATTTCGTCTACTGTATCTGTTTGAATCTTTACAAACATATCATGAACACCATAGGTTCCACGAACTTCCTTTACTTGTGGAATTTGAGATATTTGTTTAATTATTTCTTCTTCCTTTCCTAAAATACAATTGATCAAGATATAGGCTGTAGGCATACCCATTATGTCACTGGGATTATATTTTAATCTATTGATATCTTTTATTTCGATTCAAATTTTAAATAGTCATCATTAAGATAGAAACAGATGCGATTACCGCTAAAAGAAAAGGGAAAAAACCACGATACAATTATACTTTTAAATAAATTTTATGAAGAAATTAAAGATGTTTTTGAAAATTCGATAAGAGATAACATCGTCACCATAAATACCAAGGTAATGTTAGCAGATTTTTCAGTAATAGATACCTCTTCATTTGATCCAAACAAGATAGCAACTCTTTTTCAAAATCTTGAGAAGATGGTAAATACCAAATTAAAGAATTGGCAGAGTGTACCTGTACAGTCAACAAAATCTGACGATATACGTCGATTATATTTCCAGGTGAGTTTAGAAATTGATAAATTTTATTTTTATATCTATATGGGAATCCAATTTCATTCATTACTATATTATCAAGTTGATAAACAAGTTATCCAAATATCTAAGCAAATTCGTGATTTGGAACAATTAAACAACAGTGCAAAAAATGAGATTACTATAAAAGGTGATCAAATAATAAAACTTGAACTGGAAAAATTAGGATATAAGGATGTCGATAATACTCAATTATTTGAAGAATTATTCACACGTAATGATTTGTCAAAAAACCTCATAGAAAAAGCTTCAACTATTGAGGAAAATTACCCGGATATAGAAAAGAACAATGAACAAATAGCGAAGTTGAAAAAGGAACTTGAAAATCTTACAATTGAAACCTATCGTATTGATATGGCATCACTTGATCAAAACAAAATGCTCCAAGGCGAAAATGGTATGGTTATATACGTCGATTTTGAAATGATAAAGAATAAAAAAACTAAAGAAAAGACTTCTGTAATCAACTTTGAAAAAATACCAAAACAAACAATTGACGCTATGAATAATGAACTAGAATTTTTGTATGACTTGATGAAAAATGAATTAAAAGCATAATCCTGCAATCAGTCAGATTTATTCGTGAATATACAAATTCATAGCTTCATCATTTATTGGAATAAATATCAGGCTAGTTGCCGTAGTATGAAATGTGATTACCTTCAATCAATTTACCAGAGATCACTCCGTTACAAAGAATTATCAATAGAATCCAGCTGACGCATGTTCTGTTGCCTATGATGTTTGTTTTCTGCTTTTCCTTTTTGTAGTTATTCTCTAAAACAAAAATCATGATACAAGTTTTTAGATCAAGAATTGTATATTATCTCTTATGGCTTGTAAAGGAGTATGTGTGAGGTATAAATCAGTCCGTGGAGGATGAGGCCATAAGCTCAGGCAAGCAAAAGGACAGAAGCGATGTCAAATTTGTCAGATATATCTAGATTGGCAAACTAATAATTAATGTCCTTGTGGTGGAAACAAATTATGAATAAAACCCCGGAAGGGTGAGCTAAAACGAAGGTGTGATGACATTATTAGACGAAGGCAAGAACAATCTCCTCGGCAATGATCTAATAATAACTAAACCTGCCTGATAGGTTTCTTGTGAATGAGTAGAACAAAACACAAGAATAGTATTATTTTCTCCAAATAAGGTGATACTGGTTTAAGATACCATTGGAAAGTAGTATCTGATCCATTATCTAGTAAAATAGTTTATGTAATATAGATTCTGGATATCTAGAATGAAAATCTGGATCAACAATATATACAGTTTTTACCAATTGTATTCAGCGAAAGCACTCACAGCAAATGAAATATTCACTAAACATCTTGAAGGATGTGAGGATGATCCAAAGTAGGGCCACATTCACGTGATAAATATTTTTGAATCTTTCGATAATCTCGGAGGATTTAGTTAATATGAAAGCGTGAGAAGGGTTTTTATCATTGCCTGACGTTGAAGCCCTGCGGGGTTGTCCTCATCCTTGATTTGTTTCCTCCAAATAATTCTCATTTTCCATAATCATGACAAAAACCAAATAATTTATGTTTTAAACAAAATTGCGCTAGATGCTATCCATAATGTCTACTTTACTGTTGCCTTACGCTATAGTACATGGGTGAGAAGGGATCTAGGTGTTTTCACATCAGTTTTCCTCTATTATTTCTCATTCCATTTTTTCTATCAAAAATTGGTACAAGTCTTTTCATTCCAAAATGACAAATTCTTGATGGGAGAAATACCTACATGAATCCAAGAAGAAAAGATCGGCAAGGCATATTTTTTGTTAAGAGGATGTCTTGAGATTTTAAAAGATATGCTGCATATCTAAAAAATAAACATTCTGGATTCGGGTCAGGAACTGTTGATTAAATGAAAGTTGCTAGCAAGATACTTACATTTTCAACTCAATTTCATTTTGACTATGAACCTAGAGGATTACATAGAGAGACAAAGCCGCAACGTATTGTTAGGAGGATAGATACCAAATTAACTTAGAAAAATCAATGCCAGCATAAAGAAAATTATCTCATATTTTTCTTACTTTAGTGAAAAAATAACTATCCTTCCCATTAGCGGAACTAAATTTAAATAAACCATGTATTACCAATTCTTTGAGAAAAAAAATTACCAAAATAGATCTAAACAGCATAAGAGAGGCCCAAAAGGTATTAGCAAAGTCATCAATAAGAAAAGTTGATCTAATACGATCCAATACCTTTTCAAGTATGTGTGGCAATAATATTTTTCTAAAATTAGAGTGTTATCAAAAGACTGGTTCATTTAAGGTGAGAGGTGCAGTGACCATGATTGATAGGTTATACACTTCATCAAAAAATGAAGGCGTCATAGCAGCATCTGCTGGAAACCATGCTCAAGGGGTAGCATATGCATCAGCTATGAATAAAATGTCGTGCACCATAGTTATGCCAAAGAATGCCTCTCCAGCCAAAATCGCAGCTACTAGATCGTATGGTGCGAATGTAATTTTGGAAGGAAATAACTATGATGAATCGTCCATATATGCAAAGGAGATTGCGATAAAAGAGGGCAGAACCATTGTGCCGGCTTTCGATGATCCTGATGTCATTGCAGGACAAGGAACAGTGGGTCTTGAGATACTCGAGGATTTGAAGAATATTGACGAGGTGTATGTTCCAGTCGGTGGGGGTGGCTTAATAGCGGGAGTATCATTAGCCATAAAGGCAATTAATCCTAAAGTTAGTATAATTGGGGTAGAATCTACGGCATTTCCGTCTATGAAAAAGGCTATCAAGAAGGGGAAAATTACCAAAGTTCAGGAAGGCTACACAATAGCCGATGGGATTTCGGTAAAATCACCTGGAAAATTACCTTATGATATAATAAAAGACAAGGTTGATGATATTGTATTAGTGGATGACCTTTCTATAGTAAAGACTATGTTCTTATTGATGGAACGTTCAAAGATTGTAACGGAACCTGCAGGGGCCGCATCTCTAGCTTATTTAATTTCAAATAAGAAGAAGATCCCAAAAAACAAGAACATTGTGTCGATATTATCAGGTGGGAATGTTGACATGTATCTACTAGGTCAAGTAGTTGCAAAGGGATTGATGCAAACAGGTAGACTAATAAAATTATTTGTTGAACTCAAAGATAAACCCGGGGCCCTGAGAAATATAGTGGATGAAATTGCACAAGCAAATGTGAATATTGTTGAGGTTGTTCACGACAGACTTAGTTCGAATATTCCTGCTGGAACAGCGGGAGTATATCTGAGCTTGGAACTTGAAAACAGAGAACAGTCAAATGTACTGGTCGAACTTTTCAGGAAACAAAAAATAAAGTATAAAATAATCAGTTGACTACATAAAAAAGGTCTAGTCTAGATTGCCATATCGGATACCACATATCACTCAAAGATCAGGATGCATAACAATATTCTCTAAATCCAGCCCTATCAGCTGTTGTGCCTCCTATGTTTATTAGAATAAATTCATCCTCTGCATTCAAAAAAGCCTCGTCATATTTGCGAGTATTCTTGTGTAATATTTCGTAATCCTTAATTGATATCTTTGTTCTTTGACCTATATCCTTATCTAGATCCATACGTTTTACTAGATCTTTATAGTTTTCTTGGATAACTCCAGAAAATACCATGGCACTACATCCGCTACCGTAAGAACCAAAACCTATTCGTTTGTTAAACAAATCTACACCTTTTAAGAATTCAAATTCTAATAAACTTCGCAATCCCATATACATAGAAGCGGTGTATAAGTTACCTATCACAGCGGATGCCTGCAGAGATGAGGACATCTTCTTGTCATACACATCTTTATAGTGTTTAGTTTTCATAAACTCTTTTCTAAATTTTTCATCAGCCTTCATAAAGTCGGTGTCCGCTAAGATTGACTCAATAGTGCCTCTGGGGTCTTTGGGAACAGGTTCATCCGTTCCTATTTCAGAAATAATATTCTCCCATCTAGATAAATGTCTCCATTCATGCCTCAGCAAATAGGCTAAAGCCTTTTCGCCCATTCTTCTATAAGGTAAATGTACACTGATATAATCAATATGATCTATAATTGATTCATCCTTTCCAATTTGAATAATACCAGATTTAATTGCCTTTTCCTTGTAAGTCTCAAGGGCCTTTCTTACTTGAATCAGATAGAGCAAGTTTGAGTATAAACCATTTACTAATGGTGTTTCCTTTCCAAAAGGTCGATAAAAATCATACTCATTTTTTATAATGGTTGAAGTGACTTTCTCATCAAAAGATAACAGTCTTGGATTTTCCTTTATTAATAATGCAATAGCGCCAGCGCCTTGAGTATACTCTCCTGCAGATCCAATGTCATATTTTGCAATATCACTAACAATGACTATAGCTGCCTTATCGTTACTCTCTCCAGCACGGATCCAATTTGTGTTATCATACAGGGCGTAGGAACCACTCACACAGGCAAACTTGCATTCTATACCGCCTGCATGTTCGAGAGTGCTTTCACCATATACCTGTTCTAACATTCCAATTACAAAGGAATTCATTGCCTTTGATTCGTCTAATCCCGATTCAGTAGCTACATAAATTCTACCTATATCTTGAGGATTAAGATCGTTATTCTTCATTAACCTAATGCAAGCATTTGCAGCCATGCTTGCTGGATCTTGATTAGCGTCGGCCAAAGCCATCTTTTTGATTCCTATTCCATATTCTAGTTTTTGGGGATCTATCCCTCTTGCTTCAGCGAAGTCTTTGTAATCTATATAAAGTTTCGGAACGTAGATAGCCATGTCGTCTATTCCAACTGGCACAATTATTAAGTTTATAAAAATACATTTATAAATCTATTTATAAAGGCTCTGGGTGTAGTTCCAGCAAATTCTAACAACAGGTTTTGTTTGCCGAATTTTCCCGCTTTTAGTTTTTAATAAATCTTTAAAATATCATATAAGTTATTTCTTTCTGCGGGTATGTATCCCATGGACTTTATAGCCGTGATTATGTTCTTAGATAATAATTCTGTGGACCTTGCGCCAGTAGCACTTACAACTTCTTCTCCTATGAGAGTACCTCCAAAGTCATCAGAGCCATGATAAATTGCTAATTGCGCCATTCCAATACCGTTTGTGAGCCATGATGATTGGAGGTGATCTATCAGACCTTTAAAGACAATCCTAGATACTGAAATCATTTTTAATAATTCAAAACCACCCATAGGATGTTGGACTAGCCCACTACCTTGAACTTCTGTTTTATTGGGTTCAAAACTCCAAGGTATAAATGCCATAAACCCGTCGGTTTTTCTTTGCAAATCTGCAATTTTAAGAATATGACGAGCCCTGTGCTCCACGGACTCTACAGTTCCATACATCATCGTGGCGGAGGATTTTATTCCGATGCTGTGTGCCTTTTCCATAATATCTAACCATGTTTGGCTAGATATTTTTAAGGGACTTATGACATCTTTAACTTCATCAACCAGAATTTCTGCGCCTGCTCCAGGTAGCGATTCTAGACCGGCGTTTTGCAAGCGCTCCAATACCTCTAGTGGCGATGTCCTATCAACTCTTGCTATCATATCTACCTCTGAAGCTGACAATCCATGAATTGCAACGTCTGGACACTTTGCTTTGAGTTTCCTAAAAATATCTTCAAAATATTCGGTATTTAATTTTGGATTATGCCCGCCTTGAAAGAGGACTTGCTTAATATTGTAGTTAGCCTTGGCGAAAACGACTCTGTTTAAAATTTCTTCCTTTGATACTGTGTAAGACTCCTCGTGTCCTGGTGGTCTGTAAAAAGCACAAAACTTACAATAAGTAACACAAACATTTGTATAATTTAATATAATATTATTAATAAAAGTAACATTTTTTCCATACACGTTTTCTCTAATGGAGTTGCCTATCAACCCTAGACGTTGAATCTCTTGTGATTCTAATAAGTAAATAATATCATTTATCTTAATTTCATGATTTTCTAGCATTCTGTCTATCGTATCTTCAATTTCAGAGTGTTTAAAAATATCATGATGAACCTGAGTATTTTGCAATGATTGTTTAAACTTAATCTTGGTATAATTTATTCTTTGATTTTAGCTTGATGCCTTTAGGCATTAAAAGCACTTATATTTTTTTACGTAGTATGTTCTATGTTGTCTAATACTCTGGTAAAACCTACTGCTGCCTTAGAAAAGGTGATGTCAGGTGAGGAGTTGACGTTTAATGAAGGAGTCGATTTACTTAAGAATGAAAATCTGTTTTTACTAGGAAATGCTGCTAACCAACTAAGAAAAGAAATGCGTGGAGATAACGTAAGTTTTGTATCATCCTACTACCTAAATTATACTAATGTTTGCGCTGCAAGTTGTCAGCTTTGTGCTTTTTATAGAAAGGAAAAAGATGATGACGCTTACACACTATCAAATGAACAAATTGTAAAAAGAGCAGAATTTGCTTTAAATGACCTAGGTGCCACTGAACTTCATATCGTTGGAGGATTCAACCCTAAATTGGGATTGGAATATTATGAAGACATGTTTAAATCAATAAAGAACCGTTTTCCTAAGATAATTATTAAGGCCCTTACTCCAGCTGAGATTTTTTTTATATCCAGGGTAACCAAAAACTCGGTCAAAGAAGTCTTAGAGAGGTTGAAAGATGCGGGCCTGGATGCATTGCCCGGGGGTGGGGCGGAGATATTTAGTAAGCCTACCCGTGACAAAATTGTGTTAGGCAAATGTTCAGGGAAAGAGTGGTTAGACACTGCCTATGCGGCTCATAAAATAGGATTGAAAGGTAATTGCACAATGCTTTTCGGTCATATTGAAACTCCCGAGGACATTGTTGATCATATAATAAAGTTAAGGGAGTTAAATAAGAAAACTGGAGGGTTTACAACATTTATTCCATTGAAATTTAGCTTGGAAAATACACAGTTAGAAAGGGAACACACCCTCGTTTCCGAAAGCCCATCAATTTACGACCTAAGAATAATAGCCATATCAAGGCTTTTGCTAGGCAAAGTACTCAAAAATGTCTCAGTGTATTGGATAGCCTTAGGTAAAAAATTGGCTCAGGTCGCATTATGCTATGGAGGAAATGACTTGGTGGGAACAGCTTTTTCAGAGGAAATTTTTAAGGCTGCAGGTAAACCAAATCAGATATCTATTCAAGAACTGAAATTTCTGATCAGAGAAATCAAGCGAAACCCTATACAAAGAGACACTTTTTTTAATACAATAAAGTAAACTTAGCAATGAGATTTTCGACTCATTTTTAATTTCAAATTTCTTGGATGTATTGAGCTACCATCACTCAAGAGTTCTCCTACCTTATCCTAACTTGACTTATTTTTTTTGGAATCTAAAAATAGAAAAACAGGACGATACAAAACTATTAACTTTATAATATCAGTGTCGTCAGATGAGGCCCTAAAGAGATTCGAATTAAAACTCCATTTTTAATAAGAATAGTTTAGTGGAGGGTTATTCTTAATAATGCCTTTTTCTCGTGCCATATCAAACATCCTAGAAATAGCCTTTCTTCCATCTTCTCCCATATCTACGGTATACGCGTTAACATACATTTTTACAAATTTGGTTAGTGTTGATTTTTCTGTTCCCCTACCATATTTGGTAGAAAATTCAACAGCCTCTTCGAGATGATCTAGACTGTATTTGATTGAATTTTGCAGGATAGAATCAAAGGCTTTAATCATATTATTATTCATCAATTTGGAACTAGCCACATTGATTCCTAAGGGGACAGGCAATCCATTGGTTGTTTCATTCCACCATTCACCCAAATCAAACAACTTATTAAAATCATCCTTAGAATATGTAATCTGAGATTCGTGTATTACTAGACCATAGTCTACAGTTCCATTAACAAGCGCTTTAGGAATATCGCTAAAAAGCATTTCAGAGCAATTAAGCTTCCCAAGGGCTATCGACATCAAAAGATAAGCAGAGGTCATGTACCCTGGAATTCCGACAATACTATTTGATATATCATCCATGGATTTTTTAAAAGAAATAATAATTGGGCCGTAGTTAATACCAAAACTTCCTCCACTATTTAGGATTTTATAATCCTTGAGAAATGCGAGTGCATGTGCGGATATAGCCGTGATCTCTATCTCATGGCTAATTGCTTGTTTGTTTAGTTTTTCAATATCATCTATTTGGTGTATAATTTTAAAGTCTCCAATTGGGATTAGTTCATTTTCTATTGCATAAAACATGAAAGCATCATCAGCGTCGGGTGTATGTCCTACTCTAATTTCTAGCACCATGTTAACATTTTTTTTGATTAATTGTTGTCATATAAGTTATCTTGTCAGGCGTTCTTTGACCTTCGGTATTCTACTAGATGGACTCGTTGTTATGGCTTTCCGAGTTAGACTGCCTCATCAGAAAACTTAGGCCTAATCTGACATATAATCCATTTCTATCTGTCTTTTAATTTTGTAATAAAACACAGAAAGTTAGAATGTACGTTTCTTGTTTGGAAAGGTTTTCATTCATTATCATACCCAAGGAAGGTTTAATAACCCTAAAAAAACTTTTTTGAAATATAGGATGCCCAAGTTTAAATCGACTCAAGATATTCTCAGGATAATTGGAAATAAAGATCAAATTAGAAATTTCGGGGTTATTGCCCATGTAGATCATGGTAAAACTACAATGAGTGATAGTCTTTTAGCTGCTTCGGGAATTATTTCCCCAAGCGTTGCAGGACAAGCATTGGCCTTGGATTCTATGAAACTCGAACAGAATAGACAAATGACAATTAGAGGAGCAAATGTGACTCTGTTTTACGAAAATGATGATGGCAAGGAATATGTTATAAACATGATAGATACTCCGGGGCACATTGATTTTACTGGTCGAGTAACTAGAGCCCTAAGAGCAATCGATGGGGTAGTTGTGGTTTCAGATTCGGTAGAAGGCATAATGACTCAGACCGAAACAGTGACCCGACAAGCATTAGAGGAAAGGGTTAGACCAGTTTTATATATAAACAAAATAGACAGGCTGGTCAAAGAATTGCGTTTGGATCCAGCAGCCATGCAAAAGTGGCTATCTAACATTATTGCAGAGTTTAACAGATTAGTAGATCTCTACGCCGAGCCTGAACTAAAGGAAAAATGGAAGGTAAGCATTCAGGGGAATACGGTTGCATTCGGGTCTGCAAAGGATAGATGGGGTTTTAATTTTAAGGTAGCACAGAAAAAAGGGATCAGTTTCAAAGATGTTTATGATGCATACACATCGACTGATCCTACATCGATCAAAAAGCTTTCCGAAAGAGCACCTTTGCACGACGCAGTACTGGGAATGGTAGTTCAGCATCATCCTCCACCCCATGTGGCACAAAAATATAGAATTCCAAAAATTTGGCAGGGTGATTTGGATTCTGACATTGGAAAGGCTCTCTTAAATTGTGATGAAAATGGGCCGGTTTTGATGATGGTAACAACAATTAATGTTGATCCACAAGCCGGTAGAGTCGCGACTGGTAGATTGTTTTCTGGTACGATCAAAGACGGAGACGAAGTTTTTCTTATAGATGCAAAGAGATCAGGAAAAGTACAATCTGTGAATATTTATATGGGTAACACACGTGAGGTAGTAAGTGTAATCCCATGTGGTAATATTCCTGCTTTACTAGGGTTAGATTATGCTGTGGCAGGTGAAACGATTTCCACTATTAAAAACGTTCCTGCATTTGAATCAATAAAGTATGTTTCTGAACCCGTAGTTACCATCGCTGTTGAACCCAAGCATCCAAAAGATTTACCAAAACTTGTTGAAGGGTTGAGAAGGATAACTGTAGAGGATCCAAACCTTATTGTAAAGATCAATGAAGAATCTGGAGAAACGTTAATGGCTGGTATGGGTGTCTTACACCTTGAAATTGCAACATCCCTGTTGCAAGAATTAGGCTTAGATATTAAAACAACACAACCTTTGATCAACTATAGAGAAACCATTAGAGGTAGAGCAGGGCCAATCATGAGCAAATCTCCAAACAAACACAATAAAATATTTTTGAGAGTAGAACCATTGAGTGAGGAAGTTATCGATATGATTAGAACAGGGCAATTACGCGAGGATATGGACAAGAAGGAAATGTCCCGTCTCCTTAGAGAAAAGGGTTGGGCTACAGATGATGCTAGGAGCGTCGTTACTGTTGACCCAACAGGAAATATGCTTTCTGACGAAACAAAAGGAGTCCAGTTCATACAAGAGTCCATGGATTCAATAAAATCAGGATTTGAGGACGTAATTCATTCAGGACCAATCGCTCAAGAATCTGTCAGAGGTTTACGCTTTATATTACACCACTTTGTCCCTCACGAGGATCCAGCACACAGGGGTTTGGCTCAATTGATGCCTGCAACTAGACGAGCAATGCTGGGATCAATGTTGATAGCCGACCCTGTGTTGTTAGAACCAATCCTAGGGATAGAAGTAAAATGTCCACAGGAACAAATTGGTACTGTAGCAGGTATATTATCCGGTAAGAGAGGTAAATTGCTAAATGTGGACCAAAAGGGTATAATAGCTATTATCTTAGGAGAAGTACCTGCCTCAGAAACTTTTGATTTGTCTGAATTGATGAGAGGAGGAACAGCTGGTAAGGCAATGTGGAGTACATATTTTAAGACATGGCAAGCAGTTCCTCAGTCAGTCATAAGAAATATCATAACTGACATAAGAAAAAGAAAGGGCATCGCTCCAGAACCTCCTTCACCTGATGAATTCATAGATAAAGATTAATAGCAATTAAGGAATTCATTCACTACTTTTCTTTAGGAATTTAAATTACTCATTTTATTTGGCAAGATTTAAGATAGGTTTTTCGAAGAATATTCATCATCAAAACGAGAGATCCAAAGAGCATTGGTACGCTAATTACCACAAATAAGATCTGGTAAATGTTTAATGATGATAAAAGCACCATGGAACTAAATCCTACCAGAGAGTAAAATATACTACCAGTGCAGGTTGGACATCCTACAAATAATCCCGTAGAGATCCCTAAAGCTCCAAATAGGTTTCTTTTTGACATTCCAATTGTTCGATTCCTAGATAAAATGAATATGTTTAGGGATACATTCAACCCAACTAATACAGAAAGTGTTATCCCTATTATCAGGTTCAGTGGGATTATCAGAATAGATAGACTTTCATTTAATTGAAGAATTAGCATTGGGAGATAACCAATGTAGTTACAACAAATAATGAGGTTGTAAGTAGGGTAAACAATGTTACTAGTTTGATATGTATTTAGATCATCTTTTTTTTCCGACGCTGTTTGGTGATGATTAGTTGAATTGATTGAATGAGATCCGTTTGTTTCATCTGTCGCATGGTCAGATGGTGGAACAGGATAAATTGAAAAAACAGTATTTTCATCCACGAAATAAATAAAGATATTTGATAGAAACCCAAAAAACACGAAATAAATCAGGCTAGATATTGCAAAGATGAGTGTGTACCTTGATGAGCTAAATGGAGATTGCAGATGGTATAACAAATATTCGGGATTATTTTCTATTTTTGACTTTGAAAAAAAATACTTGTAAACACTTAAAAATAAAAGAAATAGGCAAGCTAAATATGCTATCAGTACTGTTGAAGCAAGTGAGTATAATGAATCAGACAAGAAAATTTCGCCTCCGGGGGTAGTAAGGCGAGAATAAGAATAAAGAATAATGAATAAAACTGTACCAATCAAAGAGGGGATTATTATTCCGTTTTTATACTTTGAATAATTTTGGTACTTATTCAATTACATACTAATTTCATTGCAAGGTCAAATTAAGCGTTTCAGAATATATTCCAAATCGATTTTTACCATAAAACTATTTCAAATGACAAATAATTGATGCGTTTAATAGTTTACGCTTCCAAGTTCATTGTCAACTATTTAATAAAAAAAACATGACGGCTGATTTTCAAGGCTAGTTTCTTGGTTCTTGGGTTTTGATTTGACAACCTAAATATAACAGGGAACAAATTTTTTAGAATTGTGAAATTAAATTACCTTAACCATGATCAATTGTCATTTTTATCCCAGCCCAATCATGTCTTTATTGAATGCTTTTGTGATAAATCTATGTTTTCTAATCCCTTTTTGTCAAAAAAAAGTACTTTTGAGAGCCAGGTTGCGAATTTTGAAATAACCGTCGCCGAATTGTTTAATTGAGGATAGGGAAGGCAGATGGAGGTCAATATCTGGAATTCAATTGAAAGCAAATGGTTACAAATTTGGGAGCAAAATGCGATAAACACATCAGATCCCGTTTCAGGCAAAGAGAAATTTTTTATTACAGTTGCCTATCCATATCCAAACTCACCACAGCACATCGGACATGGAAGAACCTACACCATAGCAGATGTGCATGCCAGATATAAGAGGTTAAGAGGATTTAATGTACTCTTTCCTATGGCTTTTCACTATACAGGCACTCCGATTCTTGGTATGGCAAAGAGGGTACAAGCGGAAGATAAAGAAATAATAGAAAATTTTAGAAAAATATACAATATTAGTGACGATGATATACTCACTTTTAGAGACCCTCTTCATATAGCCAAATATTTCCATAGTGAGATAAAAGCTGGAATGAAGGAGATGGGGTATTCAATTGATTGGAGACGCGAATTTACAACTATTGATGCGGTATATAAGAAACTAATATCTTGGCAATTTGAAACTCTCAAGAAACTCGGGGTGATCGAACAAGGGTCTCACCCAGTAGGCTGGTGTCCTAATGACTCAAACCCAGTTAGTCAGCATGACACCTTGGGTGACATTGAGCCATCATTCACAGAGTATTCCTTAATCAAATTCAAGCTTAAAAATGAGAACATAATCATACCTGTCGCTACGCTAAGACCAGAAACTATTTTTGGAGTGACTAATCTGTGGATAAATCCCGATGAAGAGTATATTGTAGTACTAGTAAATGAAACTGAAAATTGGATCTTAAGCAGGTCCGCTGCAAAGAAATTAGAATATCTAAATTATTCAATAAAGATAACTAAGACGCTCTTGGGCAAAGAATTGATAGGCGCTTTAGTCCAGTCCCCGCTGTCTAAGCAATTTATACCAATCTTGCCTGCAACTTTTGTCACCCTAGACGAAGGCAGTGGACTCGTAATGTCGGTTCCTGGTCACGCTCCATTTGATATGCAAGCCCTTTTGGATTTTAAGAAACGATCATCAGTTGACCCTGCTCAATTGAGTTCGGTCTCCTTGAATCCCATAGTAATAATAGAATCTAAAATTCAAGAACAATATGACCAATTACCAGATAACGGTGATAAAGAAGCGGTTACTGATGCAACACGTCACTCTGTTAAAGCAACAGGCGACAATTTTTTAGATAACAAATTAATTCCTTCTATGGTTTTTCTAGAAAAATATAATATCTCAAACCAAAATGATCCTAATTTAGAGAAGGCAACATCTGAATTATATTCATTAGAATTTTATGGTGGGAAAATGAACGAAAGAACTTTTGAATATTCAGGAATGCCTGTTTCAAAAGCTAAAGACTTGGTCAAGGAACGTTTAAATGCTTTACAGGAATCTGTTCCGTTTTTTGAAATGACCAACAAACCAGTTTATTGTAGATGTGGGACATTATGCTATGTCAAATTATTGAATAACCAATGGTTTCTAAATTATGGTAATCCTCATTGGAAAGCCTTAGCTCTTGAATGTTTAAACAAAATTGAAATAATACCCACAGAAATAATTAAAGAGTTCAATAACGTATTTGATTGGCTTAAAGTTAGAGCTTGTGCGAGAAAAACTGGCTTAGGTACACCATTGCCATGGGATAAAGACTGGATAGTCGAGAGTTTGTCTGATTCTGTTATTTACATGGTTTACTATATTATTTCTAAATACGTTAATTTGCATAATTTGGAAAAATATTCCAATTTTGTCAATAATACTTTTTTTGATTATGTTCTATTGAACGTAAAGTCTGGTTATTTCCTTGCACTAGATGAAAATGATAACTTTTCAGACGATTTGACTCCCATCCAGATTGATCCGAATATGGATAAATCAATGTTAACTGAGTTTTTACTTCAATCTAAACAGATTCGTAAAGAATTCAAGTATTATTATCCTTTAGATTCAAGACATTCAGGGAGAGATTTAGTCCCAAATCACCTTTCATTTTTTATCTTTAATCATTCAATAATTTTTCCAAAATCTTTGTGGCCAAAACAGGTAGTAGTCAATGGGTCGGTTCTAATGGACGGAAAGAAAATGTCAAAGTCCATGGGTAACATAATACCCTTGAGAAGTACTATAAAGCAGTTTAACGCAGATTCCATACGGGTGGCCATGTTGGTTTTGGGAGAATTATTACAAGATGTTGATTTTTCTTTTTCAACTCTGAAGGGGATATATTCGAGGTTAAATGAAATATATGAATTTGGTAAAGACTTTGTATTAAAACAAAAAGCTGCTACGAATCTCAAAGGTTCAGACGATGACTTTTCTAGCCTTTTAAGTGAGTTAGAATGGGAGGATAAGTGGTTACTACAGCGTATAAACTCTACCATCAAAGATATTACTAATTCATTTGACGAAATGCGAATAAGAGATGCCCTAAATAACGTGCTATATTTAATGGATAAAGATTTTGAATGGTACAAGAAAAGAAAGGCATCCAGATTTAATCATATTGCCAAAAAAAATATAGATCTTTATGTCATTTCATACTTTTTTAGAGCAAGAATCAAAATGTTGGCTCCTTTTTGTCCTTTTCTTGCAGAGGAGTTGTGGGAATTATTAGTACCAAATAAAGGATCCATTTTTCAGGATGATTGGCCCACAATAAAAAGTGAGTTTGTCAATCCTGTTACGGATGAGAACGAACAAGAGATTTCAAATATCCTTGATGATTTGTATAAAATTTTGAAGGTGACGAAAAATACACAAGTAAAAAATATTTATGTATACTTATCATCAAATGATAAGAAATTCTTGTATGATAAAGTCTTAAATTTGGTAACAAGCGCAAAGACTAAGAATTTTGGACTCGTTATGAAATCATTGCTTTCGGATAATTCAATATCTACCGAACATAAGAATCTAGTAAAAAGAAATACGGATTTCATAAAAAAAATTAATGAGGACATACTTTCATTGTCTCCTGCAGAACAGGTAAGAAGGGTAAATATAGGTTTGTTTGATGAATATAGCGCGTTGGAGGATGGAACCGGATTGATATCCTCTGAATTTGGTATTGAAGAAAATTGTATCAAAATATGCTACGAAGATGACCCCAAAATTTATGATCCTAAAAATAAAGCAAGGTTCTCTAGGCCTTTTAAACCAGCAATATATCTTGAATGATCAAGTCAGTTAAGGATTGGAATCTAATCCCCACGCCCCCAAACTAACTTTGGGATTTATTATCTGGGAAATGTTGAAATACACTAATCAAAATAATTTGAGCATGAATATAGCAAGTTTCTGGCTCTCGTTCAAGTCTTCATCAATTAAAGAAAATTAATCGATGAACTATATCTATTTGTTAATCCTACTATATTCGGAAACGGAATGACTATCTTCAAAGACTTGAAAGAGGTCCAGAAACTTACTTTGTTCGATTCAAAGGTGTCTGACTGGTCTGATTTTGCTCCACTATGAGGTAAAGGAAAATTGAAAGTAAGATGTCATTTGCTTTTCCAATATTATGTGTCAAAATTGTATTCAACAATGAATCATTATCCCACGGGAAATCTTTAATGAAATTATTACTGTTTGTTATCTCCGTGAAGATCCTTCAAAACTTCTGTCAAGTAATGTTTCATCTCATTATAGGAATCTTCCAGCTCTTGTGTTCTCCTTTTTACTTCTCTTCTTAGAATAATATTCCACCTTTGGAGTAAAATTACCAAGACTGCAATAGCAATAATACTGGCAACAATAGATAGAGAAACTATTCCTGTTCTTTGCTCAGAAAGAGCATTGTCAATCTTTGAATAAATTTCCGACGTGGGAGTCACAATTTGAATAAAAAATGTTGGTTGATCGTTTATATATGCAGGATACTGAGTGGTTAATCTTTCACCACGTCCATAATCATAAACTGCAACATCTGAATTGCCATTTAACAAATTCCTAGTCACATCGTTCAAGATTTTGTTGTGATTGATAAATTCTTGTGTATAATTGTCAAAGAAGTTTTGCCCTACTAGTATATCACTTGCGCCATTAGCTAACATGAGACCGTTTTTATCGTATACTACCAAAAACTTTGAACTAATATCTTGAACGTTTCCATAGTGTGCAAAAAATGATATTGTAGGTATCGAAGTCACTACCATCCCCATATATTGACCCGTATCTTGATTCAGGATCGGATAAGATATGAATTCTCTGAGTATCTGTTGTCTCTCAAAATCGCCATTAGAGAAGACTGGTGCGAGGTTACTTCTTGTCTCCTTTACCCAATATCTAAATGAGAAATCTTCGCCGAGAAAAAATTCTGATGGTTTTGCAGAGATAGTATTTACCATAATATCATTATTGTCCAAAATAAATAGGCTATCTATAGTAAGATTATGTTTTTTATAAGCATCATCTAATAACTTAGTAGTTTTATCCCCTCCCAATTCTCCTAACTGAACATAGTGTGAATTTGCCAAACCATAGAGCATTGACATAACAAGGTTGATATCTGAGCCAATATGTCGAGCAATTTCACTTGTAGATTGTATCTGAAGCTCTTTTTGTTGTTCAAATACGGTCTTTTTTAGGTCAGCAGCAGTAATATTTTGTATATAGAATAATAAACAATTTGAACATATAATAATTGAAATAAGTGAGACAATACCTATTTCTCTTTCTTTTCCCAAAAATATAGCCATACTCAATAGACCTCCAAGTAGTTAGAATCAGGCATTAATAATATTATACTAAGTCTTCCATTTAACATGGACTATGTTCGTGTATAATCAAAAATAATTCGGCCTGCTATGAATCACCAATCTATTGGTTATTTAATTGAATAATGGATTTTCCTTAAGCATTTCCAAATTACTTTTACCATCCGAGAGCCTTTGCCGACTTTGCTGCAGCATCGTCAACCGCTTGTTTGGGTTGTTTTATATCATAAAAAACCTCCTCTAATGCTTGTCTTATGTGTTCAGCAATATCTTGATATTCTGGGATATTAGGTCTGCTACCTCCTGTGGGAATCATTGAAATCATTTCATCGTAAAATGGAATAGATTTTCTCAAGTGATCAGAATGGGAAGTTGTACCTTGGCCTAGTGTTACCTGTGTTGGTAGAAATCCTTGCTTAGCAAGCCATGGAGATAATATTTCCGGGTCTAACATCTGTTCAATTATCTCCCATCCTAAATTCTTATTGTAAGAAGTCACTGGAATACTAATTACCCATCCTCCCATCAATGTCGAGTTTTTGGTATTACTGTCAATTACTGGAAACATTGGAATGAATCCTATATTGTCAATTTCTTGTCCTGTTAAATTGGACCAATTACTGGGCATCCAAGATCCTTCAATCATTACTGCAAATTCTCTGTTAGCAAATTCATCTCCAAAGAAATGTTTTTTCTGTGGTATTATACCCGAATCAATCTGAGTTTTGATAAATTCCATAGCTTCAATCCCTGCAGAACCATTGTAAGCCGGAAACCAATACGCACCCTTTGTTGGATGTCCACTCTTTAGTTTAATTATTTCTCCTCCAAGCTCCCACAAGTAGGGATACCATAGGTCAGGAGAATGACTAGCGCCCGTAAGATGAACTCCTTCTATTCCTTCTGACCTTAAAGCTGTATTAAGCTTTTTTGCAGCGTCAATATATCCACCCCATGTCATCAGCATGGAAGGTTCAATATTAGCTTGATTTAACAGGTCCTTCCAATACCATATTCCCCTAACGTCAGTTTCATACCAAACACCATAAGGTTTGCCTTTATAGATGCCGCCCGCCCAATTTGATTGATACCATTCAGAAATTCTTTTCCATTTATCAGTATAATTGGTAAGGTCTGTTAATAACCCCATTTCAGCAAACTCGCCTAGCCATATCTGATCTAAGGAAATAATGTCAATATGAGTCCCATTTGAAATGGTCTTCAACATTTCACCTTTGGTGGCATTATGAGTCAGATCATGTAGTTCGATATACTTTAATTTGATGTCAAGGTCAGGGTGATGGAAACTTGATTTGTTGATAGCATCATTCAATAGTTCCTTCACCATATCTGGTTTGCCCATTTGATTAAAAAGGGCTGTAATGGTTATGTTCTCTTTTGGTTGACTAGACCCATGAACATAATAAGATGAGCTTACAAACAGATCTAAATGTAATAACCCTATCGTCAAACTAATAATGAGAAAAGTTACAATCACCAGGGTAACTTTCTTTTTTATAAATGGTAAAGCAAATTCTTTTTCATGCAATGATACTTTTTCTCCGTGAATTTGATAAATTTTTTTTGTCTTGGGTATTTAAGTTACCATATCGTTTTAGGAGTTTATTTACAAGCAATTGGCTGGATTGTTCATAAATTAACTCTGCCATCAATAGCAAAAGTAATTACTAGACTTATAAGGTTTTTTGTTTAATTCAAATTCAAATACAAATTCGAATGTAATATTAGACTTTTTCTGCTTTGATGCCGTCTAAGTGAGGAAATTCATCAACGACTTTCATTAATTACTACGATATCCTATTTTTTTTGTTATCTTAGTTATAAATTTGATTTTACCATCTCTTTTCGATACTGCCTTATAATGTACAAGATAATCATGAATGGTTACTATGATCGAAGGTGCGTTAGTGTCTACGCATATATCCATTTTTTCATTTACGTTTTGCATAAGTTCCACCTTTCCTGCTTAGGGTTTCCGGGCCGTACAGGACGTGGATACTAATCTTAATCTCTTAAGTATCCTCAAAATCAGTATCATGACGTATGCTTTTTACAGGTGTATCGGGTTGGAACGCAGTATCTAATATGTTTCAAACTATAATAAGACCTCCCTTCTATAGTGGATTCTTTATATCCAATAGAATAATCGTATCATTCTTGAATTCTTAGATTGACAATAAATTGCTTTTATAATATATATGATAAAGTATATTCGATTAAGGTAAAACCTATTGTACACGTTACGTCCGCTAGACGTATGTCCTAGTCCTACTACAAGCGGATCATTTTTTAAATAATCGTGCCATGAAATGTTAAAGGTGTTCCCAATCTTAATGTAAACACCTCTTGGGCCTTACGTAATTAAAATAATCCTTCAAAAAAGCAAATGAGACGACAATAATTGTCAAATCCTTTTGCTTTCTTTGCTAAAGCCCTCTGGTGTGTGATGAATTTTGCGGGCTTGGTATTCAAATTGATTCTAACTTATCAATACAGATAAAGTCATCTAAGAACAATTTGAGAGCAATCTTCTTGTGTTACCCCACACCGTTACATATAAGGATAATTTGATACATTACCGTATCAATTTGCAATACAATTATGAAAGTAAAACATTTCTATGTCTCAAAAAGGGTTGATTTACACTTGTGTTGATAATCTAAGAATCTAATGATATAAAAAAACATTTATCCTATGAAAGTACAATCATTATCAGGTAATCACTTTGCCATCTTCTGACGGACAAATAGATAAAAAGAGGGACGGAAATAATCGACCAAATCACCATCTATCGTTGGATATTAACTTCCTTCCAACAAAATCCAAATTGTCTAATAAGGAGAATGAAAAATCAGACAGTGAAAGAGAACATGAAAATGGAACCAGAGTTTTGCATAGAGAAGAAACAATAGATATTATCAAGTATACTCATTTAGACTGTAAAA
The DNA here is from genome assembly GCA_041747305.1 of Candidatus Nitrosocosmicus sp. Taxonomy (GTDB): domain Archaea; phylum Thermoproteota; class Nitrososphaeria; order Nitrososphaerales; family Nitrososphaeraceae; genus Nitrosocosmicus. Next base: position 47,396 of record JBGTFK010000153.1, on the reverse strand, counting down.
ACATCCTTAATGTTTACTGTGACAAGAACGGACCCTCAGTTTTAATTAACACGTCAATATTCAAGGAGATATATACGACTTTAAGAAACAATAGTGTAACTATCAAGATTATAACAGAAATAACGGCAGAAAACGTAGAATACTGCAGATTGATCATAGATCTCTTTAAGGCCAAAGTAAAAAATCTAGAAGGGATTAAAGGTAATTTTGCACTTTTAGATGACAAAATATATCTTGCAACCTCGACACTAAAAGGGGCAGGCCCGATACCTGAGCTAATATATAGTAACGCAGAAGAAATTGTAGAACAAAATAAGTATCTGTTTGATACCTTATGGAAAAGCGCTAAGCCGGCTGAACAAAGGATTAGGGAAATTCGCGAGGGCATATTGCCCATTGAAACTTTCATTGTAGACGAGCCTAATAAAATCCTAGACTACGCAATCGACCTTGTCAAGAATGTAGAAAAAGGATTGTCTAATTGCACTTCAATAGGTCATTTTAAGGCATTAAATCAAAATAAACCCCTTTTTGATGCATATTTAGATTTACTTTCCAGGTTTAAAAAAGGAATAGTAAAAGATGGTGTTCGGTGGGTAACATACATAGAAGATAATAAAGAAGACCTAGATTTAATCAAGAATTTTTTAGATATTGGTATCAAAATTAAACATACTAGCCGTCTACCTCCTTTGAATTTTGCAATTTCTGCAAAACAGTTTGTAGGCACAATTGAAAAAATTGCAGATGGAAAAATGTTTCAAAAAATTCTACATAGCACAGAACCATTATATCTGGACCATTTCCACTCCATTTTTGAAGAACTTTGGAGTAATGGAATGGATGCTGATGTGCGCATGAGACAGATCCAAACTGGCACAGCACTTGAAATGACAAGAATAATTGAAGATTCGATTGAAGCAAAAAAACTACTGCTACATCTTATGGTAAATGCTAAAAAAGAAATACTGGTAGTTTACCCTTCATCCAAGGCGGTTGACCTGCAAAAACAAATCGGTGCGCTCGATATACTTGTTAAAAAGAGTCAAGAAAATATTTTGATTAAAATTCTATCTCCAAAGAATGTAAATCTTGAAAAATTGATTTCCCTGGGGCAATCCGAGGATACAGACAGTAGATTAGAAAGGATTATTGTAAGAGAAATTTTAAGACAACAAGAACTTAAACCCACTATTTTGATGATAGACAGGAAACATGTTTTAGCATTGGAATTAAGGAACGATAAAAAAAGTAATTTTGAAGAAGCGACAGGATTAACAACCTACTCAACAAGTCATCCTACTGTGGTTTCTTATATATCGATTTTTGAAAGTCTTTGGGAACAAATAGACATGTCAATCGGGTTAAGTATGGCAAATGAAAAATTGATACAGACAGAGCAAATGGAGAGAGATTTCATCAATACTGCTGCGCACGAACTGAGGACTCCCACCCAAGCAGTAATGGGCTATGCAGAACTAGATAACGAAGTATTTGATGATCTATTAAAAAATTCAAAAGTAATCGAAGATGACGAATTAAGAAGAATTATCAGCCATTTACAAAAACACTTTGATGCCATTTATAGAAATTCTGTTAGATTAGACGACCTAATAAACAATCTTTTAGATGTATCGAGGATTGAATCTACTCTAGTTAATAGTTTGTCGCTACATAAAGAAAAACTGGATCTGGTTAAAGAAATTAAAGAGTCAATTGAGACCCCATTTGATCAAAAAATAAAATCTAAAAATATTGGAATTACCTTTATCAATGATGGGTTTAATGAGCAATGCTGGGTTTACGCTGATAAATCAAGACTCAACCAAATAATTCATAATCTAATTGACAACGCAATAAAGTTTACAAATCAAAATGGTAGAATAGACATTATAATTAAAGATAATTATTCAAAATTAAATGGAAATGATACGGGCAAAACAGTTAACACGACAGCAAATAATAAGAATGACATTCAAAAAAAGAAAGAAGATAAAAAAGTAATTGAGGAAATACTTGTAAGTATCTCTGATACTGGTAAAGGAATCTCTCCTCAAATAGAATCAAAACTATTTAATAAATTTGTCACAACTTCAGATACAGGAACAGGTCTTGGGTTATATATTGCTCGAAGCTTAGTCGAGGCTCATGGTGGCAGAATATGGGCCTTTAACAATAATGATGGAATTGGGTCCACTTTTGTATTTAGTCTACCAAAAACGGACGATAGCGTTTTCGGTAGCGATTAGCCAATCTACATATTCGAATGTATGTACGATAAACATCTATTATTACGATTTTGATACCAAATCAATTCTCTGATAATCTACAAAATAGGGGTAACAGCGTTATGGTAGTGTGACTCCAGACCTTAATTTAAGACCATTTTAATGATGGGGTGTAATAATTTGATATTACAATTTCTAAATCTGTATAATGGAGATGTCGTATAAGAGTTGAACAATTCATAATAAAAGTTCTAAAATATTATACCTATACTCTGCTCTCCATGACCATTTGCGTGAAGTACAGATAATAAAAAACCACTCACGATTTCAGCGGGTTGCTTACGACCTGCTAAACTAGTCACGTCTTTAAGATGAGACTAATCTTTTTAGGTCCAAAAAAACTTCCTTGGTAATCTCTCCACTTGCCAATCGTCTCTTGAGTATCTGTTCTGGGTCTTTTTCAGTATTGGATGAGCCGTTTATCCTCGACTTGGTCAATGCTGCAGCGAGGGTCGATATAAAAGAACTAGTTACTCCAATCCCAACAAACATGATAATCACTCCCACTATTCTCCCTACTTCCGTAGATGGATTGGGTCCGAATGTTGCTGTTGATGTAGTTTGGATCGTCCACCAGAGGGCATCACCCATAGTTGTTATTCGAGAATGAGCCGCTTTATGTTCTGCAGAATAGAATAGAAATGTTGATATGATCAGAGTCAAAAAAAAGATTATGAATATTTGCATGAGTACATGTCCGCCCAGTATTTTTGATTTTTCCTCTAAAGAATGTGATAGCTTAATTACATATATTATAGCTAATAATCTCAGCATTATTCCTACTGTAATGAATCCGTCAGAAATATCGGATCCTTGAGCAGCTATGGCAAAAACTACAATTGGTATCATTCCAGGTATTTCGTACCAATTCTTGAACAAAAATCCTCGCCTCCGCTTGGATTCCTTCATTCTTCGGCAAAAACTGAATACGATCAGACCGACTACCAGGAAATCAAAAGAATAAATAATGCCCCTTGAGGCACTGGTGGGGAAAGTTTGAAACGTTCCAACGAGTACAACTATATCCGCAATACTAAGAAGCACAATTAGAATATATCCTATTTTCCTTTTCATGGCCCCATAAAGGGATTGAAACTAATAAGATTTGCTCCCTCTTACCTCTCACTCACCTTTGCATAAACTAAATTTCTGTTAGATAGTTTATCATGATACCTGAGAGTGCGACATTTAATTCATTTTAATAGTCCAAGGAAATAAATTCTTTTTACCATTTAGTTTTTTTTCGTCAACCTCTATGCTGCAAGGTAATCACGTAAGCTTGATATTTTTTATTGAAAAACGTTGAAACCTATTGATTACAAGTACGCCATCTTCTATCATATTATTCATACCATCACAACATCCCTCTATACTAGACATATCAAAAATTTTCGTTTTGTTGTGATAAATGTTAGTGATTTTTATTCAGAGATGTCATCTTGACGCAATACTCTGTAAGTTTCTTAAAATATTGAAATCGGTTGTTTAGACTTTGTACATGAAACAAACTTGCTCGATTCAACATGGAGGTCCGATCAAGTCATATTCCATTCTTAACATTGGCTATCATTTTTGTTGATAATGTATTATGTTCAACCTTGAATTAGATCCCGATGGGCACGATTCCAAGGAGTATTGCGTTTTAACACATTCACAATTTATCAATTTGTAACTGTCTTTGTAAGACACATGTCTAAAAGTTAGACTCGGGGCTCCAAACCGGTTCGCCAATTACTATCATTTCATCATTTCCCAGATTATTACGAAATACGAATTATATTAACCTTTTATGTCGGCCGATTGCATAATGAATTTGACTCCCTGTTTTTATGACAAGAATTTAAATCCTATTCACAGTATCTAATAGATTTCTTATATAATACTACCCAAAAGGTAACCGATTGGATTCGAATCCCAAACTACATCTTGTTTTTTTTTGTAATTTAGGTTTATCACGTTATTGTTCCCTTAATGATAAAAGATATCATACAGATATCATACAGTATTTATTCCATGTACTCATGAATTTTATAACATATTTCTATACATTCTAATATTTATATAAAACGTTATCTAATGTTATAATGTTTTTAATCATAACATATGAAATACTTATTTAATTAAAGAAGAAAATGAACCTATTAAAGATAGTTAAACTTATAATATTGAGTATATATGAACATTAAAGAGGTATCAGACAAAATAAATGATCATCTTTAGCTCTATGGTAAAAATGCTAGTGATGTTGATTATGACAGTGTGGGAGTATGTCCTTTTTGTAACTCCCATATAGATGAATTTTACCTTTGTGCCTGCGGCGGAAATATGGGTGTCGATTGAATTCTCTTAATGTATATGATGTTGGAAAAATACTTACACATTTTATTTTATGATATCTTATTTTATTTAATTGTAATTGGAAGAATCTTTGAAACGAGTCAATCTTTTAGATTCATAATGATTTAATATTTAGCTACTATTTCTACTCAAAAACAAATCGCCATCCATAGTTGTTTTCCAATAATTGTAACAATATTGGATCACCATCACTAAACATTCTAAAATTGGAAATATTCAATCTCCTTAAATCTTTAAAAAAGTTTTCAAATCCAGCCGGAGAGTATATTAGCAACAATTTCCCATCTTTCTCATCGACTTTCTTATAGGAAAGCGGAGTATTCTTTTCAAATATTAAAAAAGCTCCTTCATTTCCGATAATATCCTTTTTATCATATCTAAACTGGAATTTTCCCTCTATTACGTAGACTCTTACATTCTCCCTGCTTCTTACATGCATAGGTATTTCGACTTCTTCCCCCATGGGGAAACTCCCTTCAATTATTGAATATTTTCCACTAGTTTGTTCGCCTGAAACAAGTATTCTGTAATTTATTCCGTTTAAGTTATATTGTTCAAATGGTTTTTTACCATTATTAAAAGAATTAAAAGAATAGTTTGAATTTCTTTCATCCATAACCATATTATCTAAAAACTGATTAATAAAAATATTCTAGAAAAATGGGATTTAAGGTTTTTTTATCCTCGTAATGTTGAAGTCAATTAACATCGATACCTTGTGAGGGCAATAGTTAAAAGTTCTTCAAAGTGTAAAAAAACACGCAAACCGGTGAATGCATCGCCTAATCCTCAATAACTCTATTGCGTCCTAATAAATATCCAACGAACTTAAATAAAATACTAGCATGCTTTTGTCTTATTTCTACTTGTTAGCCCATTTACTTTACACATATAACCCTCCAGGTTCGCCCCTACGGTTGATTTGCCAGTCCACATCATAATAAAGCATACAACTTGGTCATCTCTATTCAGTTATTATTAGTTTTGATGTCTAAATCTGAGCTTTCCAAATACTAGAAGAATTTCAAACAATCTTGTTCAGCAATTGAATTTATGTCAAATTAGCGATAACATACAATTGATTTAGAGTAAATTAGCAGGAAAATTTAGGGCCGGTGGTCGTACACAGAAGGGTTGATGACCCCGACCCTTACTGAATGAAATAGACGGCTATAGTTTTCCCCCTCTAAAATTCTGCAAAATATTTATGAAGGTAAGCCTATATTTTTTTGAACCCCAAGTCGGATAAACGTAGGTTCGAGTTGCACCTGTAGTTCGAATTTGCATTTTGTCAAAAAGAAAATTTCACTTAATCTTTCAGTAATTAACCAACAAATCATAATCTCATATTCTAAGCGTCATCTAGGCCGCTATTATCCCTGCCGCTATTGTGTTCGACCTTGCTTTAATCACTATTGCTACCATTTAAATCAACCGTGTTACTGTTTTGTTAATCGTGTTCTTCCATCATCTCATCCATCTTTTCAAGTTTCAAGTTTTTTTCCGGATCTTTATCTTGTCAGTCAATTGAATCATTTTTTTGGACCATTTCGTGGACCGAGACGTACATTATTTTTAGTTTTTACTTTATCACCAATTGCTATGTTTCCGATAGGAGATGCACGGTCTTTACAAACACGTGTCAATTTTTACCAGAGATCATTTTAACTTATCTACTGCAAGACAAATAGAATCTCATACGTTTTATGATCGTGTCGATAAAAACGGAGAGCTGCGCCAGTGTCCACCAGAATTAGTAATATATCTTCGTAGCGTATGGGTTGGTTGGGGAGGACTCTGGGGAGGACTCTGGTGAAGCCCAGTGAATTTCCTGATCGATTAAAATTGTCATTACAAATTATTAATTATTAATTTCCTCACATTGGATATACGTGGTATTCTGATATAGATATTTCTCCTGATGATTGGAACACCCATGATCTTGTCTCAAAATATCTGTAAAAATTTTTCAAACTAACGGAGGATATGGTTCAATGTGGAAATAATTTTAAAAAATGGGTTTGACCGCTTGATTAAATAAAATGCATGGTATCTAATAGAGAGATAGGCTTTTAATCCTAATTTAAAGACTAGTAATTTCTTTGAAGATTTTAAATTCTACTGGTCTAGACACTAAATCGTGAATTTTGGATCTTAATGCTACTGACTCATTACTCTCGTAATGTTTATTGTAGGATTCTCTGGTATCCCAGACTTCATCAAACAATAATTCATTTGGATTATCGATCGAGGAATTAAATGTATAAATTATGTTACCTTCTCTTTTTCTTGGGGGATCAACAAGGGGAACTAATAATTTTAATAACTCTTCCCTCTTTCCTTCCTTTGCATTAATTAATACGATTACTCTTATATGAGAACTTTCATTGTTTGATTGCATTTGCATAAAATATCTAATATTAAGTATTAAACTTTTCCGTAAAGTTTCCATGATAATATCAAAAATACTCTAATATTAAATTATGAATCGTACTAACAAAGACTATGAAAAAAAGTTACCTATAATTTGGGATTTAGAAACCTAACAGAGTAGTAGTCAAATTGGAGTGGTAAATTCCAATTACCCCCAGATGCAATCCCTCTCGCATCTAACCTAACTGTGGTCCCTTAAATTTCTGTTACCCGTTATAAAATATCAACGACAAGCCATGATCTGCTTACAGTTGACAAACCCAGAAAAGGATTGGCGCTTTTGATACATCTATGATTCCAATTAATTCAAAAGATAATTATTCATCATTGGTAAAGAAATGTGTCAATTTGCTAAAAGAATTAAAGCAAGTTTATATCATGGGATGGTTGAAATAGGCCCAGCATCTGGAGTTGAGTCTCCACCTGATTGCGATTGTGCCGTAGGGTTATTGTGTTCCAGAGAGTTACTTGCAGTAACGTTGTTGATCGTACAATCTTTGATAAGTTGATCCAAACGAGAGCTTTGGTTTTGTGCAAAACCATCTAACGCCGTTATTGTTGTAATGGCGCCTGTGGATAAAGCAACAACCGTGACCAATGATTAAAATCCCTGACATAACATTCAACTAGATACTTTCATTCCTTGTATGCAGGTAAATTACTCCATAGGATTTGGTAATGTAATTGGACAATTCTAATCGACCTAGGAGGACGTTATCTCATTAATATGGTGATCAGTAAATATCGTCCAAAAGAATGGAGTCCCTATTATTTAAATTATCGATAGTTTTTAGTCGCTGAGAGGCTTGATTGACAAAAATTTTTTTTTATTTTCTGTTTTATCCTTTTTGGTTAAAATGAGCAGCGGATAGTATAATTTTTTTGTCTCCTATGGAATTCGGGCGCCATGTCTTGCCTCTGCGATCCTTTAAAGCTAATAGAATTAATGAGAAAAAAGTATTAGATAAAATTAATTGGTTGTAATCTGGAAAAATGAATTAGATAAAAAATACAAAATGTTTTTAATTGAGTATGTTTAATGTCCAGCGGTGACCATGTCTGACTTTACATTATTCCTTTGTCAGGATGTGGAGACCAATAATTGATGGTTTCATCGCAATGATTCAATCGTAAATTGAATATCAAAATGTTTTTTAACATGTTCAATGTATATTTGAGTACCATAGCCGAAACACTTCCATTAGGGTCTTACACAATCGCTTGTGTGAGACCTTAGTAGAATTTGATACTTTACATACAATATCCCATTGGGGAGCTTTAGGATCAGCTTCTCACGGGTAAGAGGTAGTATATGAAATACCTTAAATATTTTAACTATTAATTCTAGTTGCATGGTTTGGTAGACCAAGGTAAAGCTCGATAATAGCATAAAGAGTAATTAAAGCATTGGATCTCTTTTATGGTAGCATCACCCTGATTCTCTTCTGGAAAGAATATATTGTAGATTTTTTCATATCTTTTTATCTTCTCTTCTAACCTGTTATGACGATTACCAAAGAGCCCAGGTCTATTCAAAGGCTACTTTCTAACCAGATTAACCTAACCATTAATGGAAGTTTTTTTGATACAGAGGTAATTGTTTTCGTGAATATGACGTGATTTGGTCGAACTATTAACATTCGTTATGCAAGTAGCAAATCGAGTAACCCTGAAAATAAGGGGTATTAAGTTGGTGTTGTTAATATTATTGCTACTCTGATTTAGTCATTAATTTCTTTTTACGTCGACGATTAGTTATTACCAGGTTGCTATTCTCATTGTGGGTTTCTTGATTTTCTTTTTCACTTACTAATGCCATGCTGTCTCTATTTTTTTGTCTTTTTCTTATTGAAACACTGGTAATATTATTATTAGATTTTTCAAGTTTTTGTTCAGAAACTTGATCCAAAATATCTTTTGAATAAACTGGAGAAGGAGAATTGATAACATAGTGTTTGTACCGCCTTTCTACATCTTTGTTGTCTCCTTTAAGGACCTTTTCTATTTCCTTTGCCAATATATTTTTGACAAATTCTTTTAGTTTATCTGTATCAGGGCCATGTGGATAAGTGGCTAATAAATATTCAAAAATTTTCATGTACTCGGCCACTTTATTGCGATATTCTTCTTCAGATGGTTTGTGATTTTTTGTTATCTTAAACCAGGTAGTTGCACATTGAGCAGGATAAGCTTTTGCAAGTTCTTCTAATACGCGCTCCATTTCGAAGAAATCTAGCATAAAGACAACCTCCTATAGAAAAGAATAAATGGTATATTTTCTTCTATTCTCAATTTACTTATTGTATACGTATATTCTCGTACTATTTATGCTCTCATTTTGGGCTTGACTGAGAACCATTATCAAACCCTCGACTTACGCCTGAAGATACCTATCTAAAAGATCTGTAAGTCAAATGAATTATGCATAAAAATAAAGTATGTCATACGTCCTCATCCTGGTGCAGAACAAAAGATATGAAGACATAAAGCAGTTAATTTTGAGATTTATCAAAAAACATGGAAATGGAGATTATTCATTTATTCTAAATGAAATCAATATCGATTACGATGCCTTAGTTAAAGGTCATCATGAAGAATGTAACATATTGAAAGAACCGGTAGTGGAATATCAATCTTGCCACCAGATGCTCTCTAGATTACGAAGAGAAGGACAACTGAGACAGAAATCAGACGATTTAACAAGCTCCCTTTAAAGTAAAAACATCGAAAGAAATTCAGAAAATATCCATGTCAATATTTGGATTAGATTCTTAGTATCGAAAACAAGGCTATGGATAATGCTCCCATCTTTTTAATGAAGGAATCTATGTTATCGGTACGGAGTTGACGAATATTTCTTTTTTTATCCAATAAATGTTTGTCTTCATTGATTAGATAATTGAGGGATTTCCAAGGCCATGTTTCCAATTAATATAAAGAAATTTGAAGATTAGTCATAGAGAAAATGCAGACGTTAAATGTAAAGATATTCTGACTAAATAAATAAGAATTAATCTTTATGATAGTAACAAAAATAGATAGATATCTGGATCAAGGTTTTTAAAATGGTATTTCTCTTATTAGTCTGTCCCCCAAGGATTATCTATGACAAACCGCCATGTTCCATCAGATTGTTCACGCAGTACATCCGCTGATTTGGAAGTCATATTAACGGGATTACCATCAGGTCCTGTTCCACTAAAAGACCATTCAGTTGTTACCAGAGCGAGATCACTTGTTTGAAGCACCCTCGTTACTTTTAGATTTAGCATGCCCTTCAAGTCGATAAAATTACGAAGACTTTGACGTATGGATTCTGGGCTCTTTGCAAGTTGTCCTGGCTGAGATGCAAAACACGCATCAGACTCATAAAGTGTCATTAAGGAGTCTAGGTCCCCTGTATTTATCCCTTGAACTACTGCATTTAGTACTTCTTCAGGATTGGTTTTTTTAAGCATAAAGTGGTTTTGTAATCGTTGGTTTTAAGTTTATCAATAAAATTAAAGTGCAGGTATCTAAAAGAATATTACCAAATCTTAGTTCTATTAATATTATGTGCACCAATTATAATAAGCAACACCTTATTTTTAAATGCGTTACCTTTTAGATATGGCAATAAAATTTACGACGTTAAGGTTGAACTTTTTCTGATATTGATATTCCTATGATGTAGGAAGTACCATGTTTTCTGATATTCTATATAGCGCACCCTGGCCACCATCTGCCCTACTATAAGTTAGCACATACAGATTGCCATCAGGGCCTGTTTCGATATCTGTTATTCCTTTGAATCCACTTCCCAATGTTATTGAAGAAATCTCCTCTTCATTTGATGCAATCAGGTCGTTTGCGATATTTGGATTATTATCAAATAGTAATCCGGATCTATTCTCATTTACTTCAAAGAAGAACAAATAGCCTCTAGTTATATCCCCTACGAATAGGTTGTTTTCATATTTTTTTCCTAAATTGTCTGATTTAAGAAACTCCAAGTCTGAAACGCCTCTTGATTGTTCCCAGCTAAAAACTGGATCCCCATAATAAGAGCCAGATAATATTACCAGGTCCTTCTCTGTAATACTGCTTTTAGAGATTGGTCCCATTAATTGTTTCCAACCGCTATTAAAACCTGCTTCTACCAGGTTTATTTCATCATAGAAATCTTGACCATTTTCTGCATCCCACATCTTTGCTGTGATCGGATCAAAATCAAACCCAAAACTATTTCGTATCCAGTACGCATAATATTTAGCCAAAGAATTTCTATCACTCTCATCTCCATCTATGAAGGGGTTATTAACTGTAGGTGACCCATCAATTGGATTTACCCTGAAAATAACGCCGCTATCATCGGGATTAGGACCATCTTTAATGTTCTGCAATTGTCCTTCTCTTTGTAATTCTCCTACTATCGCATAAAGTTGGTTATCAGGACCTAACTTAACTTTTCCTTCTTGGTGGTTTGTTCCCGGACCCGCTGGCAAGTCCAAAATGATTGCTGGATTTGAAAGAGATTGACCATCATATGTATATACTTATAAACTCTATTTCTTAATTCATTATTGCTTTCTGTTTCCTGCGTACCTTGGCCTAATTGAGTTCCAGTTTCAGTAATAAAAAGAAACACATCAAATTCTTTAGATTGATTATTTCCAGCCCCAGAATCTCCAAGATTACTGTTGTCAATTGCTATGCCCAATAGCCCTCTTTCATTTTTGCTATTGACATTACTTAGTTCCAATATAGGACCTAAAATAATTGAAGCGCTGAGGTCTAATTTTGATACAACGCCTTCTTTTAGTATTATTAATATTGAATTATCTGTCAAAAATGCCATGCTAGTTGGAGATTGTAACCCTTCAACCACAAGATCTAACTTTAATGATTGATCATTTATTAATGGTAATCCTTGCGGAAAAGCACTAAAATTCTCAAAGCTAAGATAGATCATCATTATGAATATTAAGGAAAGGAAAAAGTACTTTAATAACAAACAAACCTCTTTTGATTTTTTAAAATACCTATCAATTAAATTCATCAAGATTTATTTAACACTCGCATTGTAAACATATTATAATCTTTTGAAATTTGATTCAAATAGGTTCCAAAAATAGTTTAACCAGTTCTGTATACTATTTTACCATATTACGAGTCCAAATATAAGCAATAAATTTTTGTGAATTCAGGTGAGTTTTAAAAAGAATAATACTTTGCCTGAATAAAAGACTATTCATAGGTTTTGTTCCCTTTACCGTTACTTAGTGGATACGAGGCAAGAATACGGATGCATGTATCATAATCACAAACCGCAGGCGGCTTCTATTTAAGCAAAAAAACTGGATTGGATAGTATCAGGAATTAATGATCTTCCAGGGATAGATGATTGAGGGCAAGATGCAACAAGTAACTCCACGATGATGAGAAGCTGACATGGTTGGTTTTTAGGTCAAATCTTTTATTTTGTAACGTAGAAGTTGGAACTATAGTAACTGGTGAATTAACTTTCAGATCCTCAATAGAGAATACAAATACGGACGAGACTTTATTGGAATATTAATGGGATGTATAGGTATTTTTAACGGACGTAATGCGGTTATGGATTGGTTTTTGAAAGGGATCCTAAAGGATTATTCTCCTGTTGATATTGTATACAGAGATTCATATCACAATTAGCTGAGAGTTACTAGAATTTCCAATAATTCAATGCACTCCCTTTTGGTCACTTATATTGGCAAGCAATTTGTTGTTGAAAAACCAAGCCCTGCCCTAATGATCCCTTGAGATTATCTCCGGTGCCTTCCATAGGGCGGAAAGATTCCTACGGCTAAACCATTGCCGGTGAAGTTGGTCTAAAATCTACTCAGTTTTACTCATCCCGGCTTGTATAGATTGAACGAATTTGATTTCATAAATAAATATTTGACGAACTTAACCCCTTTTTGCATCCATTTAGTGCTAAATAATTCCATTCTGTTGGGTTTGTTTAATTGCTGATCTGAGACTCATGGCTATAGGAATTTGGTTTTAGTTCCTTCCCTGTTCCAGATTAGCAAAATATTAACGCATCTAGTTAGTTATACTAAAGATCCACAAATTCTAGTTCTCATCATCTAGATGCTATTGCACGCTTAAACTGTATGTAAAAGAAAAAAGAGTTAGGTTTGATTTCCTATCTAGACAGATTTTAACTAACTTCAGCTTTTTGATGAACGGACCTTAATTTCTATTTGGTACATCCAAAAAGACTTTTTCAGGTACTTTTGAAGGGCTATTGGTACCTAAAACGCAATTAAAATCAAAATTACTTGAGGTTTCAACACATGCATTGAAATTTTCGTTTACATCGATAACTCCAGTATCAAATTCAAACGTTAACTGTTTTTCTTGTTCGACAAATCCAACAGGATCTGAATTGATATTTGCTATTGCACACTCTCCATTCGATGTAATAATGAAAATAGTGAGAGGATCAACACTATCGATATTCTGATTAGACAAATGGACTTCAATCTTTAGACCATTTGGTCCATCTCTCTCATTACCATTGTCATTTTCATCGTTGGAATCTCCCTTAACCGAGACTTCAGGAAAACTTAAGCATTGTGATTGAAGTGGTGATTGGAACGTAGATGCAATCGAATCCTGGGTAGATGATGCCAGAAATAAAAACGTAAAGCAAGATATGATTACCGCGATATGGTACTTTTTATTTGAAACCATGTTGTTTTATATGTCATAAATTATATATTCTTTCATATTTTATCTACAATAAATGATCCACGGTTTTTCTACAATACTCCTTAACGATCGACGACCAAGATAATCAGTCGTTGTAAATACTTTAGATAGTAAAATAAATAGCCTATAAAACGTTTGTTATAATTATATTGAGGCAAAAATCTACTTGCCATATTGTACATCCTTACTTTCAGTTTAATCGTTTTAGTATGTGCTTTCTTAGCCATATCTACACAGTTTACCGATGCAGAACCTAGTATTGAAGACTCCTCAGCAAAGGTTGAACTGGTAGTAAGTGGATTATCATCTCCCACCAGTATGGCTTTCGTTGATCCTCAAAACTTACTAGTATTGGAAAAAAATAGTGGAGAAGTAAGATTAGTATCAAATGGTGAATTAAAAGAAGACCCAATTTTAAAATTAGAAATTGATTCCACTACCTCTACTTGTTGTAGAGGATTACTTGGAATTGTCGTAGACAAGCAAAACGCTACAAGTAGTAATGATGTATTTCTATACTTTACTGCATCCGGTAAGGACAACATCCCAGCTGTAAACAAGATAGTCAAGTACAAATGGGATGGAAGAAATCTCATAAACTCTCAAATTATGTTGGAATTACCTGCCACTCCTGGACCAAATCATCCTGGTGGCAAACTGGTACTTGATACTGATGGTAATATATATACTGTAATTGGAGACCTAAATAACGAAGGCATGCTTCAAAATATAGAAGACATTAAAGAACTATCCGACAGCTCTGTCATCATTAAAGTCAAAAGTAATGACGGTTCGGCACTAACTAATAATCCATTTGTTAGTATAAAAAAAGAATTTCCCACAAGTCAAGTGGATAAATATTATGGCTATGGAATCAGAAATAGTTTCGGATTGGCAATAGATCCTGTTACTGGAAATTTATGGGATACAGAAAATGGGGATAAAGACTATGACGAAATAAATTTAGTATATCCAGGTTTTAATAGCGGTTGGAAACAATTAATGGGACCAATCTCTAAAAGCAGTATTACAGAGAAGGACCTGGTAATATTATCAGGCTCTTATTATGGGGATCCAGTTTTTAGTTGGGAACCATCCCTGGGCGTTACCGACATAGAATTTTTCAATTCCAAGAATCTAGGGGACAACTATGAAAACAATATTTTTGTAGGTGACATCAATAATGGCAATATATATTATTTCAAGCTAAACGACAGTAGAACAGGCTTTGATTTTGTAAGTGCTGGAATTGAAGTCGATCGAGTAGCAAATGAAGAAGAAAAGGATAAACTAGTATGGGGTACTGGGTTTGCTGGAATTACTGATTTAGAAACAGGTTTGGATGGAAACCTATATATACTAACATTCGATGAATCCAGCGATGGCGATGGGAAAATCTATAGGATTACAAGTAAACGATAAGAATCATTACAGTGCCTTCAAAATCATACGCGATTTTTATTATAGAATTAGATTATAGATTCTTAGCATAGAAAAATAAGTTAAAAACCCCAAATAAATGATCATGTTATAAAATCCTAATCAAAATGATAGTAAGTTTTTCAAGGTATCAGATACTCCGAATGATCGTGATCGCAGGTCTTATTCCTGTTAGCGTCGCAATTCAAGGAACCACCTTAATAAGCAGTGTGTATGCAAACAATCTTTGCTTAGGACCGTTAGCATGCAGCGCTGTTGGTGGTAATGGTGGTCATGGTGGAAACACTGGAGACGCCATAAGTGGAGACATAGGTCCTGGTGGCTCGTGTTTTGTAAAAAATCATGTTACGATAGGAGATGAGTGCGGAGGAAGTACCGGCAGTAGTGAACCCAGAAGCGGAAGTGGCGATCATAGTATGAATGGAGGCAGAGGTGGAGAGGCACACAATACAGTTCGTAGTTAGACTCTTTTAACAACCAAATATCAAAAAAAGAAGTAGTACCTGTTACTACGGAAATAATCTTAGATTTTTTAATTTATCCTATGTTATTTAATCCTCTTTGATCTTTATGGAAAGGGGAAAACGCTTTTTTTTTTACAATTAGAATAGTATGTTTTACAAACCAACCATTCCCTGCTACAATATTTTTGCAAAATGGAAAAACTAATCTAATTAATTTCTAGTAACATACTTTATACCACTATAGCTGAATGTGAGTCTTGACATTTTTCAACTTTGATATTGGTTTTATTGTTACTTGGGTTAGTACACTTTATTGAAATAAGAAATTATGTAATAATTGTAGTTATACAACCATCTTACCGCTATTGAACTGGATAGTGACCTCAGAATTCCAGGTTCTGATAAGAGGATTATGAAGTATTACAAGGTTTTCATGATAGAGGAGTCAGTAATATATAATAAAAAATGTGGCAGATAATTATTCCATTTGAAAATTATATGAAAATATTTTATCTTAATGAGAATCTCACTTTAATAAAATGATAGCATCAATTTCTATTAAACAAGAAAATATGGGGATTGTAGTTTTGTAATTTATTGTGACGCTAATTTAGTATACCGGGTCTAATTCAGGAGTATATGGTTATCAAGATAGTAACAATACAACTAGTAAAAACGGTGGAAGCGAGACGCTAAATACAACTAAAATCTCGTTATCTTTACCTCTTGGAGCCTACCATCTAACAGAAACTGCGTACGATCCTAACCCCATTGAAATAGTCGTAAGTAAATCCATAATTTGGACAAATGACTATACTGCATTTCATGCGGTTACATCTGGAGAAGCTGGCGAATCAGATTCAGGTCAAATATTTGACTCTGGATTAACTGGTTCAATGCAATGGTAAGCAAATGATACCGTTTATACACAAATTTGATATGGCAGGCGAGTATCCGTATTATTGCATTTTGCATCCTGATATAGAGGGTACCGTGATTGTTAGTAAATTGATATGCCTCATGTATAATTTAATTGCGACCTAAATGAAAATGTTGATAATAGAATAGTGATACGCTAAGTTAAGGAGGATATCAATCCCCGTTCTTACTATTGATATGTTACTATTAACTAGATATTCGTTTTATTAGAACGTAGGATTAAATCAAAAAGTGCTATTCAAAAATGATATATCCTATGGGATATCCCAGCCAAAGACCTATACGACATATTAAGAACCGATTGTTGAATAGGATGTTAAATATAGTCCTCACCGTTCATAACGGTGTTTGTCATTTTATATGTTTCTATGATCATTTAAAATTTAACAAAGTTGTATGAAAAGACTGTTTGACCTTTTAACAGGTTCATGATTGTCACTCTATCATTAACTCCAAGATTTTTGGCATCATATCTTGGCATTCGATTTGATCGCTGAATAAATAAAATTGTCGAATTTCCTGATGCCTCAAATTAACAGTACAAAGTTGACAAGGCCATAGATTTGGAATATTATGTCGCATAAGATTCAAAACGTTATTATTAAAAGCACAGGAATTATACCAGTCAAATTATAGAGAGTCGACGATATATTCCCTCTGGTTGCAACACATTTATGCTGGACCAAGACATGAAAATTAGGTTTTCAAACAAGAAAATTAACTCAAGGAATATATCGTTATTTATATATTCTTAAATATTTATGTTACTCCTGATAATATTGGCTCTGATTTTTTTGTATAGGTATTCCCATCTGCTTATGCACAACCCGTCAACGAAGTACCAATAGTCTCATGCCTCAAATTTAGCTGAGAAAACATTTGGTCCAAATCCCATGACGATAAACCAAGGTGATACTGTGACTTGAAAAAATAAAAACTTTGGAATTCACACTGTAACAGAGAACCAAGAATTATTTAGACCAATATATTTGATACCAGATCAGACATATGGACATCCATTTGCTTTGGCAGGTGCATTTGATTATTATTGCAAGTTAGACCCTACAATGACAGTAAAGATAATTGCAAGTTGATTTAAAACAGTTCTGCATAGCACATCCTCAAAAATCACATGATTATTTTCTGTTTCTTTTTGCTCGAGATTGCTTCATCTATAGCTTTTGGTTAGAGTAGCTAGTAGTATTATTCAAATCAGTCTAATGGTCCATCATTGGAGATTAATACTAACCTGTTAAAATATTGCTGAAGTGTATCTATACCCAATAACATTGTGAACAATGAATCAAAAAATTTATCTTTAGTTAAGCCATCAAAATAAATAAGTTTCTCCATGATAAATTTTTCTATCTTGTCTTTTGATGAATTGCTGTGACGAGCCAGCAAACCCAATTGGTATAACGCCATCAATAAATCTGGTATAAAGCGATTCTTTTCTTTCGATGGTAAAAGTGACAAAGAATTTTTCTGTTGTTTTGAGAAATTCATTGATGTAATTAACGTTACCTTATCATGTAAATCATCAACAATAATATTGACATTCCTATTATTGGATTTTGCTACTAGATTCATAATAACTGTAGGGTCTTCGATTTCATCAAATCTCCAAATATCACTTTCTTCTACAAGCCATCGTTTAATTCTCAGCGATATTTCTTGTTGAGATAATGACATCTTAGTTAATTAAAATTTGCCTCTATATAATCATATAACGGTAAAAATAATTAAAGGAATTATACCATCTCGATTCAAAAAGCATAGTGTAACAAGAGATGAACTTTTCATAATAATAGAGCATTTATTTACTTGACCTTGATTATATATGGGTGATGAATTTCAGCAGTGAATCATTTGCCCGAAAAATCAATCTGAAATCATATTAATATTTGGTTCTAGGACTTGACGAATTCCTCAATTGGATTGAGCATTGTATACTGCTTTAATAAGCAGAATAAGGGTTAGGTATTAGCGAGGATTCTTTTTTAATACCACAATGATCGCATAGTACGCCTAAGCTATTTTGAAATAATAATAATAACACCGACCATCATCATTGCTAACTAAGGCATGATTCTGTTAATATCTGGTTTGCTTAATAAATTCATATCTGTTTTGAGAAGATTCGCATTCCTTTAGAAACAATGCCACTCATTTTTTATGGAGCTTAACATGTAAGTCAAGTTTATGCATGTTATAAAAACAATGATTGTATCTCTTTAATCGTTTCAGGATTCCTTTCAGTCAATACGTATTTGATACCTACAGGTTTATTATCATCACTAATATCAATAAATACCACGTCTCCTAGTGGGATGGTGCTAACTATTTTCTTGTCCGTCAGTTTAACATAAAGTACATTATCCTCTGGATCATACTCAACAGTCGAATTCACAAGAATTGTCCCCCTTCCTTATCACTTCTTCTGATTGCCAACATTGCCATTATGGATATACTTAGATTTGGCAGTCAAGTATTTAGGTTCTTTAACTACAAGTGGCGAACCTGTAGAGAGGACAGAATCTGTAGGAAATACTGTAAGACTTCTGAGTGGAAATTAGATTTTCTTGGGTGATAAGATATTATTGAAATGTCTGATCACTTTGTTTATTTATTTCAAATATGCAGGTGAATCATGAGATGTATATTTATAAAATCCCCTCTAAGATTATGATAAAGATATTAACGAACAAGTCGTATTATTACATTTATGGTAAAAACACTAAACTCTGAGGATGATACCGAAATGCTCAGAAAGATTGAGGCCATGATACTAGATAAATTATTGGCAGCACATAACGCTGGAACCAAATCCTTGAATTATCAAGAGATAACTGACCAAATAAGTTCACCACATCCCGAAGATATAGATACCGCCCTTGAAGACTTGATCGCCCAGGCATTGATTCACTCTCCTGATGGTGAAAATTACTATATAACCAAGGATGGAACAGTTGAACACAACAAGAAAAAGACTGATGGAACTTTATTTTAGGTAAAATGAAAAAAACACACCATGGAGGCTAAAATACTTTAAAGCTAACTGGTAATTTCTCTTGCTATCGTAAAATACGATTAATTTTTATAATATTCATGATTGTTAATTATTGAATTACACAAGAAGAACACGTTTATTTATAGGTGTGTTAAATCTGAATGTATCAAATTAATGGAACATTCCAACAAACCAACTGTGAAGTTAGGGATTGGTATGGAGTCAATATCTAGCAATCAAAATTTAGTATCAGCTATTTAACCTATCGCACCTATTGGTAAATATCGAATGGGGTATTATAAAATATGCACTGCATATATCTAGAAAGGGGGAGCTAGTTCCATGTATCCCAGTACGTTTATGACTCTAATTTCGTCATTTCTAGTTTAATAATTAATTGCCTCTCGAGCTTTTTTGATTTTATTTATCACTAAATACTGTTAGGATACCTTTTTCCCAATTCATTCCACGGAATCACAAATGTGTCAATCAGTATCCTGGAATAAGGAGCAACCTTCTCCTCATGTATCAGGTTCTTATATTTTTATTATTTGATCTTAAGCCATCCCTCGTCCAACAAAGTATGGTAAATGCTGAAAATTTGTAAGAACCAAATCTGATAAGGATTTAGTCGGAATAATCTAGAAGGAGGTTAGGTTCTCGATGTTTCGTGTGTAAAGAGGATAAGAAAGAGCTGACAAATCTTTCGCACTCCTCGCAAGGTACCTATGTGAGATTCAAAGGAATTTCAGATTGTTGTGGAAGGAAATAGTCTAATCTTTCTCAAAATAACCGAACAACTTGCATGGAGTCTAGATATTGATTAACAGTTCAAATACAAATCATTTACAACATTGAGTATTGCACAATGGACCATGGATGAAACATCCTTTGGACTAGCCCCAGTCCTCACGCTCTAGCATATTCTTCATCTCACTTATCCAAATCCAGATATAGATAATATTCAAATACTAATAATTTTCTTAGAAAATTTGATTGCTTAGATTTTCGTATTGGATCTCTTATAGAATCAAGGTGATCCGAACTATAACTCTATTCTTAATATCAAAGTTTTTAACGAAATTCATACTACGTTAACTGTCCGTATCATATTTATATGTAATAGAATCTTAGAAAAAAAGTTAAAAAGTATAAATCTTTTAATATTACTCTTTCAAAATCAAAATTATTTTCAAGAGGCGCCCTCACAGCGATAATATTTGTCCTTTGTCTAACTTTACAGTGCCCCAAATTCTCTTACCGCAAAATCAGGTTCACATGCGAAAATAATTGAAGTTAACGTGTATGACGATGAGACTTATACATACAAGTGCTCTGAAAGCCTTTCCATCGACACAAAGGGAGTCAACCTCAATGCATCAAAAACGAGTTCTGGTTTTGCAGGTGCATGGAAAATAAATGGCAATAATAACCAAGGAATTTATGGTACTATTACATCCGGAAAAATAATGCCAAATGACAAAGAGGGATTAACGCCGGTGTCATTTTCTGGTACTATTATGACCGATACGATGTGCAATCACGATACAATTCAAGATCTTTATTCAGATGCTATTCAGATATCTACTTATTGTTTTGGAGATGACAACGTCTACCTTACTTTTAAGGGAATTGCTACAATTGAAGATCTAGCACATGTCCAATCCAGCTAACTCGTTCATGAACAGTGATAGAGTGAATCTACAAGTTTGGCATCGTAGTTGTTGTATAGGTATGTCCTAGTTTTTGCGAGCCACTAATTAAGGTCAAAAAAATTTTGGATATTAAGAATGACTTGTTAATTTGTTATAACAAGTCCATAAAAAGACCCATCCTAAATTAGAATATTTAGTTTATCAAAAACCAGAATAAATTAAGGAAAATGAAATATCGTACCATCCTCTGATAATCCAGCATCGTTTTTGAACAGAAATATATCAACATTTTAAGATAGGTTTTAAAATAGGGAATGAAATACCAAGATCTCCGTTTTGGTATCATAATACTGAAATGAGAAATTTATTTTATTTATCCTTTTGCTAAAAAGAGTAACATATAGTATCACTTGAGTTTAGTGGATGGTAAACTAAAGTATGAAGAAAATGATATTATTCTATTGTTTGTTTACTATTTCAATCGCTTATTTTTGAACAAAACAAAATTTTAACAAATCTAATATCTTTTCCTTTACAAATTCTGTCGTAATTTGATCTAATGTAAATGTTCCTTCACGACCAGCCATACCCTCCTCTTGCATCATCTTTTGCATGTAGAGGGTTACCTTATTTGGCTCCTCAATAAAAAAGGTCAAAGATGGGTGTCGGTCTTGTGTTGATGAAATGTCATTATAAGGATATATATCAAGTTTTATCTCGGTTACAAACCTTCCCTGTATTTTGTCAATTATGTCACACCTGATATCATGTAAAATGAGCTTATTCTTAATTTCCTTAAAGACAGGAAAAATAACTGTATGAACTTTTTTGGAAAATCCCTCAGTAAATTCATCAAGATTTTCTTTGGATTCATTTTCTAAAAATTCGTTTCCTTTAGTTAAAGCATCATAACTATCAATAATCTTGTCAATTTCATCATCAATGTTCATTTTTATCCTGTATTCTCCTTGCATATGCGTAACACCATATATAAATTTGAAAGAAAATTATATCATATCAAAATAAGATGTTTTGATATACTCAATGGAGTTCTGCCATATTTAGGGTTCAATGATAATCATTATATAATACTAAATATCCAAATTATTTTCCCATTTCACAAAATGCTTTGGCTCAATTAGCATGATCATAACTGTATTGATCATGGTTACTTTATATCTCTTTTAAAGGAAGCAGGCAAGAATCATGAGCTATTGTTGGAACAGTAAAAATGCGCTAAATGAATAGGTGATTCTAAGCCGACTACATGAGCGTCCTAAAGATATATCACTTGTATATTTAGCGGTTCTCTTCTGAAAGCTTTGTGGCTTAGTATATCCCTAATCATTGTTACTGCTTAAAGCGTGACCAACTTGAATCAAAAACATAAAAAATCAACTCAAAAAATCAAAGCTATCCATATAAATAAAGGATCATAGTTAGAAGCCTTATATCCAATTCTATAGGGATCTCTAAATAATTAATGAAATAAAATTAGTCTTTGCTATCTAAGATCAAATGTTTTTCTACCCATCGATTAAAGTAAGATTGTTTAGGTTGTATTAACCTACAAAAAAGGAAAGTGATGTGCGAAGATAGTCTTGGATCTGAGAATTTTAACCGCTGAAAATAGAAATCGGACATCTCAGTTTCTGAGACCTCGTCTGTACATGTGTAATTGCAATTGTTTTGCGATTACATAATCATTTTACTAAAATTCGGATTGCGACTATTCTGCAATTCTAAATATTGCATACCTTTCCTAAAACCGATTTTCAGACATATTAGCCTTTAAAATGAGAAAATGACTAATTCTGTTAATTCTATTGATCAACTTACTTATTCTGGTTCATAACTAAATTACATAATTACCAGTTCGGCAATTGAACGCAAGATTTTAAATTAATAAGGTAATATCCATCCAACAATGTTAGATCCTTATCACTAGCCCTTCTTTAAATCAACCGTTTTATCCGTCACAGTAAGATTAAGGTTAATAGAAGGCTTAAGCCCTTTGGGTCAATCTTTATCTAATTTTTCTGTCACGACCAAGGACAAAACAGAGTGAACTTCGTCCAATTTTTTAATTTTCCAAGTAATAATTTCTTTTAGTGTTTCCATATTGTTGGCAGAAATTCTCACAATAATGTCATAAACCCCAAACACTCTATATACCTCAACTACTTCCGGAACTTTTCTTATTTTCTCAATCACTTCATTCTCCGATCCTAGTTCGCAGTTTATGAGTACATAGGCTGATGGCACATATTAATAGAACCACACAAAAATAAAAAATGTTTCTGCGGGGTCAACTGCTAAAATCATCGTGAGATTTGAACAGGAATACGCACCAAGTTGATCGAGGCTGAGTTTGAAGTTTAAATTTCTAAATAGTAATGAGACGCTCACGTCCAAATCTAATGGATAATATACCCTTTCAATAGGAATTAAAAAGTTTCCAAGTATTAAACACTTATTGTGAAAAAGATAGGGATAATCACTATCTAGCAAGGTTATACGAGATAGTGACCGATCTATGACACTCCTGTGTGTGTGTTATTGATTAAGGGTTTTGACTCAATATATGGCAGTGTACATCGAAAACAAACTGCACATAATTAATTCTAACCAAGATAAAAAAATTTAGATAGATTAAGGTCTTCTCTGTTCCCCTGTTACGCCCGCTGAAATAATTTGCACACTAGTTACTAGAAGGGCTATCCCAATCAAGATGCCAGCTATCAATAGACCTAAATCAGGATAAACAAGAACGGTGATTGCAAAAATGATAGAGATGGCTCCTACACCTAAACCAAAATTCTTTGACCATCCTCTACTCTCCTTATCTCTTCCTGAATGAATTATTCTAGCAATTCCATCTACAAGCAAAGCAATTCCCAACAGGAACACTACAAACACCCCTGCCTCGTCAGGATATGACAGTGTTATCATAGAAGCAATGATAACAATAATTCCCAAACAGACGCTTAAAAATTTAGATTTGTCAGATAACACTAGTCCACTAACTGT
The DNA here is from genome assembly GCA_041747305.1 of Candidatus Nitrosocosmicus sp. Taxonomy (GTDB): domain Archaea; phylum Thermoproteota; class Nitrososphaeria; order Nitrososphaerales; family Nitrososphaeraceae; genus Nitrosocosmicus. Next base: position 23,041 of record JBGTFK010000153.1, on the reverse strand, counting down.
TTTTTCAATTCCTGCAAATAACAATAAGAAGGCAAGAAAGATTATAATTGATATTGAACCTACAAAAGGATTTACCAGTACAATGATTGATAAGATTAAAATAATAATTCCTATACCTATTTGAGTCATTCTAAGCCAATTTGGCGATTTCTCAGAGCTCAACATTTTCACCCTTAAGATCAACCATCAAGATAGATTCTAAGACATCAACATGATTAGAACATTTCTTAGTTTGAAATACTTCTTCCCTAAATGGAAAGCATTTCATGTCTATCACATTATTCAATTATGGTCATCATATATAATTTTTTAAGCTCAGATCATAATTACATAAGGTAACAATTGTAGCCTTATTACTAGCCAAAGTCGGGTTTAAAAAAACAGTATGGGTATGATCATAAACTAATAGTGTACCAGGTCTTTATTTTAAAACCCACACATCATTACCTCAAGAATAATCCATGGTTTAGATAATAGTTTAAATTGGCAGAAATATAAAAGGATTCGAGATCTTGTCACGATACTTATTTAGGTAGAAAAAAGAAAATAAAACATTCAGGGAAGTTCCACGATCATATTCTCATTCTGTGCTTGCCTCATTTTATTTTGAAAATTTTAGACGCATAATAATTCCAAGTAGAACTATGAAACCAATTTGAAGAATTTCGATAATCACCACTGTCTCTCCTATTCGTCCGCCTCTTTTGTTAAATGGGTTATCAGGTATCCTTGTTATGACCCATATCAGCACTAAAGACGTGGTCCCGAAAATGCCTACCAAATCCCATACTTTACCCCAGTCTCTAATGGTAGGGACAATCCAAAAGACCCGAGCCAAGCCTCCTATTAGAAAAGGGAAGGTAGTATTCGTATTATTAGCGGGCAACGTGTATAGGTGAAGGACCCTGCTACGCCAGCGCAGAACGCAGCCGCTATCGATAGTATTGTATCCAACTTCATGTACTCTTTATCAAAAATAATAATAAAAATTCACACTATCTAATGATTCGATTATTTTTTTTGCAGCATACAGTTGATAATAACTGAACAAAATAGATTCAATCGGTCCAAGGTTAATTTTACCGTTTATATTAACCCAAAACAAACGTTTAAAACATCTTGAAGAAATTCTTTTATAGGACAATAAACACTAATTGACGATGAAACAAACTTTTGCGTATATTAAATCCTTTTTGGCTGTTGTAGTTGCTTTGAGCGCTATTGTTACTCTGATATCATCTGGAGTAGCACAGGCTCAAGATAACATATTATCTCAGAATGGACAATTAAAATCAACTGATAATACCACGAGCGGTGGTAACGATTCCATGTTTATTAGTATACCGGTCGAAAAAGGCTTCGTTAATGGGAATTTGTCATATTTTATAAGTACGGATGCATCTGAAGAAAGGATTGTTTCCTCAGTTACTAATACGACCAAATTTGACGTTAATTATGCACCGACTCTTGGCGATACCCCAGAAATTGCTCGTCAACAGGGTTATGTATTTACAAATGGGATATTGGGGAATGGTACTTTTGAGCATCAACTTCCAGTTGCATCAGCAACCTCTGGAGATGAAGGATATAGTCCTTTATTTGAAATAAATTATGTGAAATGGAATAATGAATCTCAAGCAAGAATTCTAAAATCAGCGGCTGATATAATTGATGCACAGTCAAAGGGTGAACTCTCTATAGAAAAATCAAATGTAGTGATTAATAGTCCCGCTGTGAAAATAAAATAATTCCACATTATTTCTTGTTTAGTTTTAAAGCTTTAAATTTTTTTTCTCTTTTAGGTTAAAAATAGATCCTGGTGCATCAAACTTGCCCAAATGATTTATCAGGTGTTGATACTGCATTGATAAATGAATCGTTCCCAAGAGGGCTTTCTTGTTTTTCAAAAATTATTGTCTATTATGATTCAAAATATAATCACGTACAAGATAAACTAAAAAGTTTTATAGGCGTTATATCTTGGTTGATTGCTATGAGATGAGTTGAAAATTCTTAAAGTTTAATAGGCCTTTTGAATCTTCAAAGAAAAAGAGAATAATTGCGACCTTTGTATTTTTTTATAGCTCTATTATCAGCTATAGCAATTGCAAATCTCGTAATCATTCTTGCAGACTCAGACAGTAGAATAATTTATTCAAGTTGGATGTTAATAATTAATTCATCTATCGCTGCTGGATTATCTTTGATAGCCCTCATAAAGGATAGGGCCAACATAAAAAAGGACAAGACGGCTATTCATCTTACCATTGGGCTTGTATTCTGGTTCATCGCAAATATCATTTGGGGATATTATGAAATAATCCTTGATATAGTATCCCCAGTACCATCACTAGCTGATTTGTTCTTGTTATCTGCTTATGGATTTTTGATCTATCGATTATTGGTAACTTATAAACAACTTGGAGAAATTACAAACAAGAAAATAATATATTTTGTGTCTATTGGGACAGGCTTGTTCCTTGTCTACATACTGAATTTGATGCTTAGCTTAACGGAAATTTCCAATTTTAGGGGCATGATGTTATTTATAGTCACGATTGCTTATCCAATTTTAAATTCTATCCTTACCGTTCTGGCACTAACCATTCTTCTCAATATCAAGAATAAAAAGCATCATTTTATACCTTGGATATGCGAGCTTGTTGGCTTATTAGCCATAGTTATCGGAGATAGTTGGTTTGCTATTATAGTATTGACGGCTTTTGTAGAACAAATTTGGATATCGGCCATATTGCTCTCTGCACATTATTTACTTATTGCAGGAGGTTTGATATGGTACCTGCGTCACTACAGTACATGGGACCTGGAGACATCAGATAACTTTTTTACAAGAAAAATTAGGAAAATATTTTCGATCAAGATAATCTTTTCAGTCCTCATACCCTCAACCTTTATTGTTCTCCTTCTTTTGTATTTACCAATAAATTTTACATCTTTAGCTAATCTATCAGGAGTATCATGGATTTATCCAACATTTCATAAACCGCTCCAATCAAATAGTGTCTACCAAGAACACATAGTTGGGGCAATCATCCCACTTTCTGGTTCGTTATCGTCCATAGGAAAACCTGTTCTTGCTTCACTAGAAAAGGCCGAAGGCGACGTTAATGGATATTTTGAAAACCATAACATGTCATCCAGAGTCAAACTGATGGTAGCAGACTCAAAAACTAGCCCGGAAGAATCTATCGCGGCACTTAAGAATCTATATTCATCTGGAGCCAGGGTGATTGTCGGCCCTGCTACGAGCCCAGCTGTTTCTGCGGTCCTTGATTTCGCAAATGAAAAAAATATTACACTATTAAGCTATGCTAGCACCTCCCCTAAGCTTTCAATAGGTGGAGATAGCCTTTTTAGATTAGTACCTGACGATAAAAGCCAAGGTAAGGTCATTGCTGAGAAGATGATAGATGATGGTATCAAGGTTATCGTTCCTTTTTGGAGGTCCGATATTTACGGAAACGAGTTGGCCAATGCTACCAGAAATTATTTTGAAAAACTTGGAGGCAAGGCAGAGGAAGGCGTTAATTACAAACCGCATACCGGAAAATTTGCTACTAGTTTACACAGGATTAACTTTATCATGTGGAATCAAGAACTCAAAAAGATGAATACTATGGTGTCTGATGCGATAACAAAGTACGGCAAGGGATCCGTTGGCGTTTATGTCATTTCCTACGATGAAATTACACCGATATTGATTCAGGCCCAATTGTTTGATAATCTCGGGAAGGTAAGGTGGTATGGAAGTGATAGCGTCGCAGAGAACCACCATCTTACAAAAAATATAGACTCTGCGAACTTCGCAAGACAGACCGGACTCATAAACCCGTTATTTTCTGTTGGCATAGATAATCAAACAGCACATGAATTGGAGGGCAAATCGGGCGAAGATACAGATGGGGAACATGATAGTGCTATGACCTATGCAGCCACTGCATATGACTCGTTCTGGATTAGCTCAATCAGTTTAGAAAAAAATTCTACTCTGGATATGAATCAGACAGATTTGAGCGGTGTAGACTTTAATGAGATTTTATTAGAAACTGCCGAATCGTATAACGGTATTACTGGTAAAATAGATTTAAACTTGGCTGGTGATCGAATAAGTGAAAATTATGACTTTTGGTATGTCGTCAAAGACAATTCGACTGATGTATTTAAGTGGGAGGCGGAACCTAATCAGCTTGGTCCTAATCACTAAGTGGATCAAAATATTGATTATGGCCTAAAAGGGCAAGAATACCTGAATTAGTTTTTTCTTGATATTGGATCGTTTGCTGCAGTGCATTGATCTTATATATTTGAATCCCGTATACATTCAGTTATGATGTCAAATATTATGAAATGTAAATGCGGGACTAGAGACATTATAAAAGCAAAAAACAATGAGACGGTAGAACATTTCATGCTTGGTAAGAAATGTCCAAAATGCGGGACTGTAGGTGCCTGGAGACAACTATCACAAGATGAGTATATGTGGGAAAAAGCTAAGAGTTAGACAGCATTATTAATTATCGCCGCCTACCTCAATCTTCACAGTGTTATCGGGTTATTGATTAGGGAATTAAATTAATAAATTTGTAGATATTTGAGAAATTACGTTTCTGAGAAAGGAACACAGTCAAGAAAAATTGTTATTTTTTATAAGAGTGGTTTTTTCGGATGTGATCCTTTAGTTTATCCATATCGGAAAACTTATCCCCGCAGTTAGAACAGTCATAGGACTGATTATTAGAATGAAACAAAAGCTTATGATGCATTGAATCTTCGATTTTTCGAAATCTCCTTCCGCATACATCACACCTGTGCTTCTTAAACAATGACAAAAAAACCATAAGTCATCTTAAAGCTAACGGACTGATTATATAATATTTATTGCCCCTTCAAGGTATTAGATGTATCGTATTGGCTTCAATATTTACATTATTGGAATATGACAAGTTATAATGGGAGGCCGTTTTGAAAGGCTAACCTGGTTCTGTTAGAATTAAATCTGTAGTATAGTTCAAGGACGACAAATTTAAACGCAAATTAACAAAAATAATGTATCATAAAATTTGGATTTTTTGGTCCTAATTGATGCTAAAGAGCTAAATCAGTTTTTGTCCAAAGACAGGATGATATGTTCAATAACCTGACTTGTGTTTAACATTTTATTCTTCTTGGCATATTCTTCAAGCACTTTTATTTGTCCTGGTGTAAAACATATCGGCATAGAACGCCTTTCATTATCCATATATTTTTATGATGATTGACCTGATATTAAAATTTTATTGCAAAATCCTAATAATCTCGTTTCTGCATCCCGATTGTCTTTTTTTCCAGACATTTTAGACAAAGATATTTACCTTTTAAGGATATTAATTATTAAGGACTCTCCGACTTGGGGTTTTCCATACGTCTCGTAATTTCGTTTAGGCATCGTAATCACAATGCTTGTCTGGGGATAAGATTGAATTATGGTCTGGGGCTGTGCTCTCAGCATAGCCTCCATTATCGGTTGTAGTTGATCCTTCATCTCCTTGTCTGGGATTGCTCTGTTTATGGCTTCCAGCATCATTTGTTGCTGTGAAACCGGCTCAAGTTCAATATCCTCCACTAATGTAAGAGTAACAGAAACGCCATTATCGTTCAGATTTTTAATTTTATAAACATTCTCACGAATTTCCATTTAAGACTAATAAATCTCCTTTTTATTTAATCTTAATCATGAGCTATTCTCAAACTGGAAAATCACGTAGAAACCAGATGATAAAGAGGTTTCTTTATTCTAATGAGGAGAAGCCTGACAAAACTCTACAAGCACACCATTAAGGGATTTTGGATGGATGAAAGTAATTTTGCGACCATAAGAACCAGTTCTCAATTCTCCCAAAAATCGCATCCCATTTTCTTTAGCATGATTAACGTCATTTTCTATTTCATCAGCAGTAATCGCTATATGGTGAATACCTTCGCCCCTCTCCTTTAAGAATTTACTGATTGGGCTTGCATCCTCTAATGGTTCAATCAACTCAAGTCGAGTATCCTCCAAATTCAACATTACTACTTTTACCTTTTCATTAGGAACTAGCTCTACATCAATTTTATCGATTTTCAAGATTTTTTTGTAATTTTCGAGAGCCTTATCTGCATCATTGACAGCTATCGCTATGTGATCCACACGCATAATAGGTTATAATAAAAAAAGTGGTATATATTATAAGCAATAAATTTTGTTAATTGAACAATCAGAAGAGTTATTCTCTTGAAAATACGAATTAGAATATTAGATTTTAGATCATCCAATCTAGCTATTTGCTTTTTTGCAAGAAATCCTCTTTGAAGACTTCTATTCGATGAGTATGATGGACGCTCGTATTTTAGTAATGACAATGTGAAAAAAAAGGACTGCATGGTAAAATTAATAAGATATCCAAAAGAGTGGAGCAACAATAGATTGTTTTTTGAACAAGAACAACGGGCATAATTATTATTCTGTTGATCACCATACAGCAGGGATCAATTGATTTGGCAGAAAAAATTTAATCTGAATTTTCTTTAAATCAGGTTTTAGTAGCAAAAGCCACTTTAAATAAAAAAGTATTTGGTTGTAGTTAAAGGCAGAATGAAAACTCTATTGATAAATATACAGTATAGTGAGAACTTAAACTTTGATATCTAAAATGAGAGAGGGTATTTTTTATTAGTCAATAAGCTGGCCAAAATGGGTGGTTTAATAAAAAACAAATTTATCTAATAACTAACAGAAACTAATAGTATGAAAAGAGGAGCGATCCAGATTCTAGTATTCATCGTTTTTGCTTCAATTCTGTTGACTTTGTCTGTAACTCAAAAAAGTAATTCTCTAGTAAACGTATCAAAACCTTTTCCGGCAAATTCAACGATTCTTCCAGGATATATCAACTGTCTGATAGAATATACAACGTCGCAGTGTAGCGAATGTCCACCGAACTGTATTACGTACGAGAATAGTAATTTTATCATAGATAATAAAGATTTGGCTTCCAATGTGGACAAAATATATGAAAAATCCTTAAGGCAAATATCAATCATTAAATCCGCAGACATAAATACCAATCACACAAAGACAGCAATCATTTATTTACAAAGTTTGTTGCTGAAAAACAGTATCAAACCCTCCGAACTAACTTTGATTACCGAGATATTTAATAACATTAATCAGACAAATTCGACTACAATATTAGGAAAAACCCTGCATGCTAAAATTAAAGAATTAGAAGATATAAAGGATTCTAGTCCAATCGCTGTATCGATTGTAAATATAACTTCAAAGAGCGTTGATTTATTAGTAAATTCAGACAGTATCATTCACAGAATTCAAGAATATCCCGACCTTCCATATGACCTTAACGAGCAAAAGGCATGGATTAACGGTATCCTCTCTGGTACAATTGTTGGATGCGAGATCTCTGGTGTGTTGGGTTGTCTAATGGCGTCTATAGTAACTACAGGAATAGTGTAGATGGGATTAATTCACATATATTTAGATAATGGTATTAAAACGTACGCGATTTTTTTTGGTCTGATTTTTAATATTACCCTTTTTTCCTCTGGTTTACTTATTGGATATTCATCTAAGTTCAAATATTTTTTTGACAGCTTATTGAAATGATCGTTGGCCCCTTCAGTGGTCTTATCTATCACGTTGCCTATAATTGATGCAGTTTCATATGGGTTTGTCATGCTAAATATTGTTAAACCTATTTTATCATTTATGATTGTATTTTTTTCCTTTGACCTTCCTATAGCTGTGTTTACTAATAAATCATGATTCTCATCATAATCGATCCAAATAGGGGTGACTTGAGGAAAACCACTAGGCATTATCGTGGCAAGAGATGCAAAATTCTTCCCATTTAAGAGATTTAATATTTGATCATCAAACACAATTTTCTGTATCATAGATAAAATTATAACCTTTGCAATGATCAAAAAATGAATACGATTCTTCTTTTTTGGTAAAGTTAGAAAAAAATGGCTAACGGTTGACATTAATGCAGGTAGGCAAGCAGACAGTTTTGCATTACAAAAAAACTTAATAATTCTAATAGAATTATATATGATATAATTGGGGATTATTGTAACTCTAATTCTTATAGTAATAATAGGGCTCGTAATTTTGGGTATAGGATGGACAAATTTTTTTTCTGCTATGATGAAAGGGGCCGACAAAGTAACAGAAATTCCTGTATTCAGAAATATTACCGATACTGCTCAGGTCGAGTTGAATAAGATTCTGAATAACGTTTCAAACAATGTGATTAATAATATTGGAAATTAGAATCCACTGGTAATCGTTGACTTTAAAACAGAAAACAAGCATCATCAAGCCCGTAAGGCAAATATCTTCTTATTAATATGTGTAAAAAAAAATTAATTAATGGCTATGACCACATCCACAACCTGCATGGCCACCACCGCTATTATTCTGCTGTTGCTGTTCTACACAAGTAGGGCATTTAGATTGTTGTGTTTCTGACATGAACGTAGTTCCACATGAAGAACATTTCATTTTTTGAATTCCTTCCATACCAAATTTCGGTTTTCAAACTAATTAATAGTTATCTATGGGGATTTAACAAGAGAACCAATAAAAATTAGAGGTAAAAACACTATTTCTGTATTTGGGTAGGATATTGATTATATGTATATCTACGCCTGAATCCAAAAGGCTTAAACGGCCTTCCATTTCCGTGATAGAATTTTGAGAAAAATTCTACATACAGCAACCTAGCACCCTGGATACCTGGTTCAAATACACCTAAAATGATATTGAACAAATGCCCTACAACGAGTATTATGGTCCCTATTATCACAAAAATTATCCCATTATCTAAAACCCTGAGGAATACATGATCAATCACGTCAGCTAAGATAATCGAAGCCATCATTATACCGACAAGCCTAGTAAAAGACAGTATGTGGCTTATTATTGACGGTAATTCCATCATAGCTCTTGATCCTTCGCCATAAAACATTAATCCTATACCTCCAAATATAAGCACAAAATATGCCGCTCCTTGCACACTAGCCATAGGATTAATATTTTCATGGCCTATCAACCCTAAGCCAATAAAAACAACACCCCATCCAAACATGAGCCAACCGACTTTTCCAATTGCATGTCTCTTATTTCCGTGTTGGTAGTCATTTATAATACCAAGAATGAATCCAAATGATACCATCCCTAATCCTATATATCCACTTATAAGCAATAATTTACGTAGACCCCATGTTGACAAAGGATCAAATATTGTACCGTCTTCTGGCAAGTGAAGTCCGCCAATACTGTTAAAGAACCCAAATATGTATTCATTTAGATGGAATCCGAAATAAAGATTAAAGCAGAATCCTAAAATAATTGCTACTATACATCCCGGAGTAATTGCTTTTGCAATTTTGACCATTTGGACGGGTTGTAGTATCGTTTTACCAAATTTTCTAAGGGGCTTGGGCATAATAGTAATGCTTCTATTCCCACCCTCAATTCGCCAAATAACCCATCTTGAAACTAGTAGAATTACAATTGCATAGCCTACATCAGCAAACATCATTCCGTAAAATACTGGAAAGACAAGGGCAAAAACGAGTGTGGGATCAAATTCATTGCCTGATGGTAGGGAGTAAAACCTTATAAAGGATTCATACACCCTTAATCGCTTTGGGTTATTTTGTAATGTAGGTGGTACTTCATTTGTTTTTAAAACAAACATCAGCGTTCCTTTGCTGTGCTTCTCAATTGAGGCCTTTGTAGCATCAATCATAGATTGAGGAATCCAACCTTCTAAAGTAAAAGTGTCCCTAGTGACTCCAAGGTTGTCAATTACTTCCAGTTTCTTATTTTCAATATCCAGTTGTTCCTCCAATCCTTTGAGCAAAGAATAATTTGTTTGAGAAATTGTCAATAATTGACTGTTAATTTTTTCTAATTTCTTTTCAAGAATTTCAAGACCTTGCTTTAGCTTTTCTATAACTTCTTGAGGCTTACCTTTTAAGGGTGGAACAGCTTCCATATGAACATTGTAAAGGTTAATAATTGAAGCCAAGGCGTTTGAAGGATAATGGGGTAAAACAACTAGTACAAATTCAGTAATTTTTTCACCCTCTTTTGAATATAATATAATATCCTGGTTATTAGATTCAAGTTTTTTCTTGAATTCGGAATATTTTTCACTAGCAATACGTCCAAAGAATGAACGGGCAGATTTAAGTTGTAAGATATCCAAATCGGCCGGAAAAAAGGAAAACTCCCCAATTAGTTTGATATTATTCTGTGCATTTCTTATTTCAGTAAGTATATTTTCTTTCTCTCTTTCCAACGCGGCTACATTATTATCAATATCCAAACGGAGTAATGCATTTTCCATTTCTTCAATGGATGAAAACTTAATTTTTTCCCTTAAGGAAGTTGGAGGGAGTGTAGCAATTAAACCTCTGATCCGAATCAATTGATCAGTAATATGTCGGTGAGATTCGCTTTCCTTCTCAGTACTCAAATAAGACGAGATTTCTTTAGAAATTTGTTCAATTTGAATAACACTCATCTCCTGTAAAATTGATATTATCTGTTCTCTATATTTTTTCAATCCTAACACTGCTATCTTTGACATAGCTTCAGGTCTTAATAATGTCAAGACAAAGTCTCCTGCTTATTTTAGTCCTGAAAGCAAAATTGTTAATATCTCTTTCATCATCGTTTGATCAAATTGAAACGTAATACTCTTTGCTTTGTTTTCAGCTTCAGAAGTAATCCTTTGTGCTTCTTCGTTTGCTTTCATTCTGGCTTTTTCTATACTAGTTTCAACTAAAAGTTTTCCTTCATTCTCAGCAGTTGCTATTGAATCTTCCAGATCGACTTCAATGGTTTTTATCTGATTTTGCACCTCTTCTTTGCGATGATCGATTTCCTTTTGGACTCTACCTTCAATCTGCTTAATTTGTTCTAATGATTTAATATATTGTTCCTGATCTTGAATATTAGACATCTTCTAGTTTACTCCAAATAAGTATTGTACAATAAATATCAACAAAATAACTGTTGCAATAACGTTTCCAATTTTTATAACCCTCGTAATTCGATAAAATTTTCTTTGTTTGTCATTCGAAAAACCCCTAAAATCATTACCTTTCATATCTTTATACATTTAACTCTGGTTCAACCTCTCTCAATTCTTGCATCTCTCTTTCACCCATCTTTCTTTTTACTGTTTTTAACATTATAAATGTGTCACGCTCTATTTCATCTAATCTAAATGTAATAAATTTCACAGCATCCATCAGCTTTGGAATAAAAACGTTCTCTATGGCATTTGATTTCCGTTTTGTCCTCTCAATTTCATAAAGGAGTTTCCTTAACGCAGTTTCTTTTTCTGCTACATCCAAAACAATTTTATGAATTCTATTAAAAGAACTAATTGCCTCATTAATGGAAGTGGGTAATTCCAACAAATATTCCTCATAAACCTTATTTTGACCACCTTCAAGTCTAGGAATATGGACACCCATTATGCTTTTAGATTTCACATTGAGTTTACCCATCATAGGTAACTTCATTGATTCGTTTTCTAGCCTCATCGACCCTGCTAAAATTTCTGCCATCCTAATTGATTCATATCCCTTTATAAGCTCGGTTTGTAAATTTTCGCGTAAAGCCGCTGCAGTTTTGTTTGTATTAAAAAATTCTAATATAAGTGCTTGACGTTTTAGCTTTAGCAATTTAAGCCCCTTTTTTGCTATTAGAATCCTCCGCTTTGTGCGTATGTATTCTAACCTTGTAGGTCTAATATCGGAAATAGAGGGCATTTCTTTCTATTGCTCCTCTTTTTCTTTATCTTCTTGAATTATGGATTTTTTCCTATATTTTGCAATAAACTCTGGCTTAATACGCTTCATTTCGGATTCTGGAAGATCCGACAATAATTCCCAACCAATAGAAAGGGTTTGTTCAATGGATCTATTCTCATCGATACCTTGATCAACGAACTTTCTCTCAAAATTATTTGCGATTGCCAAGAACTTTCGATCTATCTCACTTAATGCCTCCTCTCCAACAATTGCAGTGAGGGCCCTAGCATCTTTACCTTGAGCATAGGCTGCATACAACTGATCGGCCAAATTTCTATGATCTTCTCGAGTTCTTCCGCTTCCAATCCCCTGATTCATCAACCTAGATAAGCTTGTGAGGACATCCACTGGAGGTTGTATATTTAACCTATGCAACTCTCTGCTCATTACTATCTGACCCTCAGTGATATATCCGGTCAAGTCAGGGATCGGATGTGTAATATCATCAGCAGGCATAGCCAAAATTGGAATCTGGGTCACTGAACCCTTTCTTCCTTTAATTTTCCCAGCCCTTTCATAGATTGAGGCAAGATCGGTATACATGTACCCTGGATATCCCCTTCTACCAGGAACTTCTTCCCTAGCCGCAGATATTTCTCTTAATGCTTCGCAATAGTTAGTCATGTCAGTTAAAATTACAAGTACATGCATTTCCCTTTCGTAAGCGAGAAATTCGGCAGTTGTCAACGCCAATCGAGGTGTAAGAATACGTTCCATAGAGGGGTCGGAAGACAAATTAAGGAATAATACACTCCTTCCCAAAGCGCCACTTTCCTCAAATTGTTTTATGAAGAAATTAGATTCCTCACTTGTGATTCCTATTGCACCAAATACAACAGAAAAGGATTCTGAGGAACCAAGAACTTTGGCTTGTCTAGCAATTTGTGAGGCCAATAGGTTATGAGGTAAGCCGGCACCTGAAAAAATTGGAAGTTTTTGACCTCTTACAAGGGTGTTCATTCCATCAATGTTAGACATTCCAGTTTGGATGAACTCGGATGGTTCTTCCCTAGAATACGGATTAATTCCTGAACCGACAAGATCAAATCTTTCTTTAGAAATAATCTTTGGGCCATTATCTCGAGGGTTACCTAACCCATCAAATGTCCTTCCTAACATTTCATCAGAAACAGAAATCATAGCAGTTTCGCCTGTAAACCTAGTAGATGTATTTTCAGTCCCCAGTCCATAAGTTTGACCAAACACTTGGACAACTGCAAGCCCTTCCCTTGTATCTAATACTTGTCCCAAACGCCTCTCTCCATTAGCTAATTTTATCTCAACCATTTCACCGTAAGCTGCATCTTTGACTCCTTCGATAAAGATCAAAGGACCAGCTATCTTTGAGAGATGCTTATATGCTATTTTAGACATTTTAACGAGATACCTCCATCAATAATTCTTTAAACTGGTTCTTCATATTTATCTTAATTTCCTCTACTTTCAGTTCAACTCCGTCCTCCTTGGTCCATTTTATCATAGACAAGTCTTTCCGTGTTCCAATCGAACTTATTTTCATGGATGTTACTCCCTTCTTAATTGCGTCTGCTTCCAATCGGCCGAACTCCAATATGGTTGACAACATCAAAAACTGTTTCTTTATTGATGTATATGTGTCAACTTCATCGTATGCACTTTGCTGCAAATAATCTTCTCTAATGGAACGAGCCGTATCTAAAATCCCTTTTTCAGGTTCAGGTAGTGCATCATATCCTATCAATTGAACAATTTCCTGTAACTCTGATTCCCGTTGCAAGATTCCTAGTGCTTCCTTCCTCAACGCAGTCCATAGCGGTGAAATATTATTCTTATACCATTCATCCATATCGTCAGCGTATAAGGAATAACTTGTCAACCAATTTATCGATGGGAAGTGCCTTCTAGAAGCCAAATTAGCGTCCAATCCCCAGAACACACGTGTAACCCTCAAGGTATTTTGGGAAACAGGTTCAGAAAAGTCACCGCCAGGTGGTGATACGGCACCGACTAAAGTCAATGATCCTTCCCTTTTTTCAGGTGAAATAACAACCGCCTTTCCGCCCCTCTCATAAAATTCAGCCAGACGCCTTCCCAGGTATGCCGGATACCCTTCTTCCCCTGGCATTTCCTCAAGTCTACCAGAAATCTCTCTCAGTGCTTCAGCCCATCTGGAAGTACTGTCAGCCATCAAAGCAACATCGTATCCCATATCTCGGTAATATTCACCCATGGTTATGCCCGTGTAAATACTAGCTTCACGTGCAGCCACTGGCATATTAGAAGTATTAGCAACCAAAATCGTTCTTTCCATGAGAGGCCTCTTTGATTTTGGGTCTTCAAGTTCCGGGAAAGTAGTGAGAATCTCAGTCATTTCATTTCCTCTTTCTCCGCAACCGATGTAAACAATAACGCTACTGTCGGCCCATTTGGCAAGTTGTTGTTGGGTGACTGTTTTTCCACTGCCAAATGGACCTGGTATTGCAGCGGTTCCCCCCTTTGCAACAGGAAAGAAGGTATCCAATACCCGTTGTCCTGTAAGCAAGGGTGATTCTGGTGGCAGCTTTCTAAAAACAGGTCTAGGGGTTCTAACCATCCACCAGCTAGACAAGCCCACAGCCGTATTCCCGTTAGTTGTTTTAATTTCAGCTACGTTTTCGTTTACAGTATATTTACCCTCACTTATTTCAGATATTTTGCCGTTAACTCCAAACGGGACCATTATTTTATGATTAATTAACGGAGTTTCTTGAACCTCACCTAAAATTTCACCCTCTCGAACTTCATCATTTTTGCTTTTTCTAGGAATAAATTCCCATTTAATATGTTGATCTAATGCCGGAATTGTGACACCTCTTCCTATGAAATCTCCACTCTTTTCTCTTAAAACATCCAAGGGGCGTTGAATCCCGTCGTAAATAGATTTTAGTAATCCTGGTCCTAATTGCATAGACAAAGCTCTTTTAGTATTAATTACTTTTTCGCCTGGCCTAATTCCTGTAGTATCTTCATAAACCTGAATAGTAGCTTTATTTCCTTCCAAACGAATAATCTCTCCTAATAATCCTAAATCTCCAATGCGTACAACATGATACATTTCTGCATCCTCTACATCAGTAGCTACGACTACTGACCCTGAAATACGTGACACTATTGAATTTGACATATTTCCCTACCTTTCACTTTTATTGTCCCGTTTTAATACTTATCCCAAGCACCCGTTTTGCTAAGGCCGCAATGGATTCCTCATGAATAGTCCCCTGCAAAGCAGGCATGAAAATAACCAGAGGATCTATGGATGATTCAATTTTTGATCGCGTCAATTGAGAAAGTGAATCTTGTACGAATTGACTCGCTATTATTAGGTTATATTTGTGAGAGGAGAAAAGATTTTCCATTTTTTTTACTGCCTCATTCTCATCAGTAACTGTAAAGGTATCTTCAACACCCAATAGCCTATATCCCATAACTATTTCTCTTTCTCCAATTACTGCGATAGATTTAATATTTTCTTTTTTCTTACTCGACATCTTATATCCTACTCCAAAACCAATAAAGAGTTAATACGCTCTGGAGTCAAATTATATCGCTTCCCGTATGCTATCCTCTTGATATTGTCCCATTCAAATTCAGCGGTTATGATAAAGTAAAAAATTGTACCAATCGACAATGCGATGTTCTTCAATTTTCTTACATAATGATTGTTTATGTATTTATCCATCGCAACTTCAAAATCAATTAAGTTATGTGTTTTCAAATAATTATCTAAAAGATCATCAAATTTTATGTGTTCATTAATCCTATTTACAAAATCTTCGATGCTGTTGGATGAAAAAATTTCCAATAGCTTTTCAATCGGAACTTTTCCCTCTCCGATAAGATGTTTTTTGACGAGATCTCTATCAAGATTTGAATCTTTTGCTTTTAGCAAGGTCAATATATTTTTCTTATCTATTTGGGTACGAAACATATCTCTGGCTATTCCTTCATCACCTTGGAAAAATTTTATACTCTCGAGAAGGTTTATGTAGTAAAAAGATAAAAGTTCAGTCATCATAGGACTTATATCAGATGTCTTTTGGTAGGTATCAAGATTTTGAATCAATATTGTTCCATACTTGTATTTTACTAATTGATTAACAACGCCTTCTACTGTCGGCTGAGATAATATTATTTTCATCTCGTCATGAGGAATATTACCTGCAGTGATTCCTGCCGGAAAATTACGACTAGAAACCAGGAAGGGCTCTGTTTCTGTAATTGTACGCCCTATCACCTTGGATGACAGAATGAGTTCAATGTTATGTATATCCCATTTCGAGAAATAGGCTCTGATGGCTTGTTTTCCACTAAAAGGTGTAGCTTCAAGCGCTATCTTATTGACTTCGACCAAATGCCGATTGATAGCAACTTCTAACAATTCGGGTGGGGAGTAAAGAGCAGCGGCCCGGTCGATTTCAGGTCCGTACCATGTTGATTCCAGCATTCGTGCGACCTCGTCAACATCCTCTGCTTTGACTAGACTTTGCATATAGTCCTGTGAAAGGAAATTGGTTGAAATTGCCTGCAATCTTCCAAAAGAAGAGGAATACGATGATGTGGTCATTTTGTCAAATCATTTTTTCATAGAGGAAGTTCTTAACTTCATCTTCATGGTTTTCCAATAACTCCTCAAATGTAAGATCTATTTCTCTACTCTGTGATTTATCTATGGCTACGAGTCCCCCCATAGTAGAGATACTAGACCCGAATGTAACTTTCATCTCCTTTAGGTAAGGAGTGTCAGACTCCCTACATTTTATGATGATGTCCTCACCAAGATGTTTTTTTGCAAAGAGGACCATTTTCTCCAAGGTTTTTTTATAATCGGCTTTCTTGGTATAATTCTTCAACTCCTGCTTTATAGCGTCCAATGCAGTACTCATGTTAATATTAATTGCATCAAACAGAATTTTCTTTGCTTCCAATCGTGCACTTTCAGTGATTCGCGCAAATTCTCTCTGAGATTTATTCTCAGATTCATTTTCATATTTTTCTTTTATTTCTATTAATTTTTCGTTTTTGATTTGGGCTATTCTATTTTTTTTTTCATCCAATAAAGAATTGAGGATAGCTAATTCTTTCTTTTTTCTATCCTGGATTTCTTCTTCAAATGTATTGAGGGCAGACATTTGATTTTTCTAATCTTATAGTATTCCTAATAATAGGATAATACCAAGGACGAAACCAATGATCCATAGAGTTTCAGGGATTACGAAGAAGAATAGAACCTGACCAAATTTTTCAGGCTTTTCTGCAATTATACCCATACCGGCTGCACCGATACCTTGTTGAGCATTTCCAGTACCTATCAACCCGCCTGCTATAGCAATTGCAGCAGCAACAGCTAACAGGGATTTATTTAAACCCTCAACTCCAGTCGCACTTTCTTGTGCAAAAGCTTCAGGTGCCAAGAGCGTAAAAGCCAACAATGCAGCGCCTGCTATTACAGGTATCATAAACAACTTTGAATAACGAAATTTTTTCATTAATAATTAAAGACTTGTGGTGGCATATTAATAGGTTTTTTTAAAATGATCCCGAATTCTTTAATTTTTGTTGGATTATATAATTATACAGAATAAATCTCATGGATTCATGAATTTAGTGATTCTTGTAAGTAGTGTGAAGCGAAAAAAAAATGAATTTTAATTTTGGTCTTTGCAAAGGGACGTGGGAAAAATAATAATCTAATGAAAATGATATCAAGTTCCCAACGTTACTACTACTAGGATTTTGAATAGAAATTATCAGCAAAGCAAAGTACTGCATTGAAATGAAAAATAATTTTAACAACTAGACTAATCTTACGAGAGTCCAAGCATATTTATGCGTAAAACAAAAAATCTGAGTTTACCCTCTTCAAATAATGAAGTAACAAGATCATAATCACACCTATTCAATTCTTTATTCAAATCAAACCTTGTGAATAAGCATCAATACGGGGTTTAAAACTAATTTTTTCAAACTTTTTGACTATGCAAATAAAGGCTAATTATATTAATTTGTATAAAACACTCTTTTATAAAATAACTTAACTTGATAATTCATAGAACAATCTTGTTAAGAAGTATACTGGGGCTAATCATACTATCAATTATTAGACGGAATGAACTGGACATTGTGAATGTATATGATACATTCTCAAATCTAATGAGAATTACCACTGGAGGACGGTTGCTAAATTTTGGATACTGGACAAAGGATATTACAACCCCACTCCAAGCACAGATACAACTAACAAAATTATTTGGAATCTATGGTTCTTTTGATAAAGCTCAAACAATTTTAGATGTAGGAAGTGGTTTCTCCATTCCGGCATTGTATTGGATTCATAGTTACTCCGATGTCAAAATATATTGCCTTAACATTAGTCTGAAACAGCTAAAGAGTGCAAATTCTGAGATAGGAAAATCTCCATCTCATAAAGATGTCACAGGTAACCCATACCTGGCTGCAGATATTGGTACTAGAATATTTCACATTAATTCAACTTCAACATCAATGCCGTTTAGAAACGAAAGTGTTGACAGAATAGCGGCGTTTGAATCAGCGCAGCATTTTAAACCTATCGCCCAATTTATACATGAATCAAAACGTATCCTAAAGGATTCAGGACAGCTTATTCTGGCTATGCCAGTAATAACCCATAAATCAGATTTACTACCTTTTTCGAAGACTTACAACCTTGGGATACTTGCAGTAACGTGGGCTTCTGAACATTATAGCGTTGCAATGTTGGAATCCTTGTTACTTAAGGATGACTTTGAATTATCAAATATAGAGTATATTGGGGGAAACATCTATGGCCCCTTGGCCGAATTCTACATACAAAACCGGGATAAATTAAGGTCTGAGATAATCAAAGAATACCCCAAATTCCTTGAAATGATTCTTTATAAATCCATGGTAAAAATGAAGATTGAATCTGATAAGAATCTTATTGAATATGTTCTAATAAGGGCTACAAAGAGGTAAGGAATTTTAATTCAAATATGGGCGTAAATATTAAGAATGACACAATAATTAGAGAAAAATTGACTCAAAATAATATAATTCTCTTTTTAAATCAATTCATACTACTAAAAGTTAGCATGTACCTCCTGAAGTATTAATCCCTTACACAAAAAGAATGTGAGGCATGTAGCAGCCAAATGTGCATATTAATATCACACCCCTACCTTGAATGAAGGTAAAAATAAACCAACATGGTTAATCTAAATTCCCTCCAAGTATAAATTCAAATAAACTTGTATCTGATATCAGATAGAAGTTAATTTTGGCCCATTCAAGTTCTGATTCATGTATATCGGTATCCCATTTAGGAAAAAAATACGGTAACAAGACTGCCTTAGATGGAGTATCTTTTGAGGTTAAGTACGGTAAAGTGTTTGGATTCCTGGGTCCGAATGGTGCTGGGAAGAGTACAACCATAAAAATCCTCACAACCCTATTACTACCCTCATCTGGAAATGTAAAGATTTTTGGTCTGGATGTTAACAAATCTTCCTCAGCGATTAGGAAGAGAATAGGAGTGGTATCTCAACAACCTAGCTCAGAGGCAAATCTAACCGTGGAGAGGGCGATGGACTTGTACGGATTAATGTGGGGAATAGAGCGAACCAAAAGGAAAGAAAAAATCAATGAAATAATTGAATCATTTGATCTACAAGAAATCAGAAATATCAAAAATGACGAATTGTCAATTGGCCAAAAAAGACGAGTACAAGTTGCCAGAGAATTCATTCATGAAATGGACCTATTATTTCTGGACGAACCCACAGTTGGACTGGACCCATCAGCTCGCAGAGTGCTATTGGATTATATTAAAACCCAAGTAAAATCAGGACTTACAGTGTTTTTTACAACACATATAATGGAGGAGGCTGAGTATTTGTGTGACGAATTAGCGATCATTAATAGAGGCAAAATAATTGCCTTTGATACTCCTCGAGGGCTGAAAAAAAAGTATGGTAAAGAAAATATAATCCAAATCCAGTTAAAGGAAAGGATTTCTGAGTCAATTTTGGAATTGGCAGCAAATATTTCGCCTAACCTTCAAATTATAAAAGATGGCGAAAATGGCCTGAAAATATCCTCGATAGATTCCCAAAACACCTTAACTAAATTAATTGAAAACTTTACAATAAAAGGAATAAAAATAGTTAATGTGTCGATTAGTTCACCTTCGTTGGAAGATGTGTTTTTGACGATGGTAAAATAAGGGAGGTTTATTGGCTAGACCTTAATTCTCAGCATTGAAACTGAAGCAACGGAGAAAGCAACTAGTGCAAGAATAGTAATTATGATTACTTCAAGGTTAACAAAGTCTGATACTTGGGCGTAGACTCCGGCACGGGTTATGTCAACTATGTAGGTCAACGGATTAATGTAAAAAGCTGTTCTTAGGGGTTCAGAAAGGCCTTCCGCAGGGTAAAAGGTAGAACTTGCAAAAGCGAAAAAAAGGAAAATGCCGTTGCTTATCACATTGAATCCTTCACTACTCTTCAACCTTGTTGAAATTATTACGGTAAACGATCCGAAAAAGATCGCCCCTATGATAATGGCATACAGCGCATACGGTATGCTCCATATAGTAGGGTTGGCACTCCCAAGTATTGTAGGAAGTCCAATTATCAAAATTAATGATGCGCTTGTCAATCCCATGAGGATGATCGTTACCAAATTACTAAATATGTATTGAATCTTGGTAAAAGGCATCACCAATATTTGTTGGAACATACCATTCCTCTTATCGGCCCAAATAATACTTCCGGCTACTGTACTACTATTCATAACATTGAATCCAATCATCCCAACAGCTAAAAATGACGGATAAGCAACTAGTATTTCCCCCAGTCTAATCCCTTGATTTCCCAGGAGTGCAGAATAGGCATATCCCGATATAAAGATATAAAAAATTGGAAATATTATTTGCCAAATTAGGAAGACTTTATCAATAGATGCAATTAAATTTCTATATGTTAATACAAGGATTTCAGTGATCATCATCCTTAAACCACAGCGATTCATTTATAATCCTAATTCATATTTTAATCCAAATTAGGCGGAGTAATGAAATGTTCTCCAAAAGTCACAAGGTCTGGTTCTATTGAATAAAGACTGATGTTTTAGGTATGTCGTGTTTTTTAGCATCAAAGGCACAAAAACTCCGTATTCTTGACAGGCTAGATACCTTTACTCTCATCAAAAAAAATAAGCAGGTAATTCCAATGGGTGTACATAAAGTCAAGAAAATAAATTATTTTAAATCTATGTGTCCATTAGAATGATTGAATTTCATGATTTAGAGTAAAATCATTATTTAAATAATGTCTAATTTTAATTTAGACTATGTCTACATCATCAGAAAATGAGTCACCAAAAGATTTTGAACATAGCCCAAACAACAAAGACAAGCAAAGACAGCTAGCGAGTTTAAAACAATCTAAATTTACAGAGCTAATCAGTTGGCTTCAAAGTTGGGGGTACAAGGTCGTAGACAAATCTAATAATGTCAGTATCGCAGGGATAGAATTTCAAGCAGAGATAACACCACAGGTTCCTTACTCATCCGGATTAAGCACCCCCTTTTATTTGGAGTTTCAGGATGATTTGAGCGATGGATTCATCATTAGAACAACATTTGAACTAGACAAAAATATAGAAATACATTTAAACACACAATCCAGAGCAAGAGAAATTGAACTGACGTATATTGAAATAAATCAAATAATATTACCTCTGAAGGTTTCTATTATAAGGGAACATCCTTTTATTAAATTATATAAAGTGGTTTTTACCGATGGGGTAGATAAGCAATATTTTTTGGATTGCATAACTGACTTGATGAATTCGATGTCGCTAATAATTGGTAAGTGGGATGAAAAATATTATAGCGTTCCCCCTAAGGAAATCAAAGGGGAAATCAAAGGGAAAAAGGAAAAAAAAATTGATGACTTAGAATTAGAGGAAATTCTAAATGGTTGAAAGATGACAAGTTGACATCCTCCCCCCATCTCACGTCATTAATATAATTCGAAATTTGGAGGTCCTATTTTATTGAATAATTTTGCTATTGAGGCTATCCAAAATATATTTGGTTTAGATTGTAAAAATTACTACTCTTAGAAATTTGCCCATCTATGGAATACAACTATCGAAATTAGGAGAGTTATATGTAATTTATTGGGATGATCAATGGACAAAATAACAAGTTTAATAAATAATGGTCTAGAGATAATTCTAATAACCTGATTTGGAAAAAATGGACCATTATGAAATATTGGGAATAGCTAGTAACGCTTCATCAAGGGAAATAACGTCTGCTTATAGAAGGCTAGCTTTGCAATACCATCCAGATCGAAACAAAACTCCTCTTGCGAATGATATAATGCTAAGGATCAACACCTCTTACAGTATACTTTCCGACCCAAACAAGAGGAGAGAATATGACGCGACTAGAAATAAAGCCGAAATTCAATACACAAAATATGATTCTAAACCCAATACGGATGTTTTCAATGAACCAAATACTAAAAAAGGCCAAAAAAGGCCAAATAATTCGATTGAAAGAAAATATATCAAATATGGACTCATTGCATTATTAACCCTGAAATTCATAATTTTAGAACTTAGAAAATGGATGCAAAGAATATTCTAAAAGAAATAACAGAATGTCAATTGGTGATGCTTTGTCCAAGATGGTAATAGTCAAGAAGTGGTATGTTTAGGCATGTACATGTATTCAAATCTCAGATTAAAAAAGCCACTTTAGTCAAATAATTATATGGTCTGCAATCTTAATCTGTGTTTACTTGATTCATAACTGGTTGTCAAGACAATTTATTGCTTCGATAGCATAAAATTATATATCTCTGACGGTACCCAATAATCTAATCACGAAAACACTCTCTTATTAATCGATTTAAAAATCACTTTTTGGGCGTTAGAAACCTATTACGATGTTAGTTAACAGTCGTGTAAAGAATACGGTATACTTTCAAATAAACCAATCATGTTCGCTTGTCCTAATCTTTTGTTAATTATTTTGGAATATAATGATGAGGGATATCTTCCTCCTTGACAATATTGCTTGTAGATGGCTCCGTACTCTACTAAAATAAAATAGGAA
>JBGTFK010000152.1:0-19823 GCA_041747305.1 Candidatus Nitrosocosmicus sp. | reverse complement strand
TATCCGAAAAAATAAAAGACTGGATCGACTGAAAATCAAATTCATATTCTTTTGATGGGTTTACCGTTGATTTTTTCACCCCGGTTAATACTACCCTACTTTTGAGTTTTGTATCATCACTTAGTAGGTATGAATCCCAGTATTCCTTTATTACCTTAAAATCCAGTGTAACGAATTCACTCATTTAGATTAAATCTTTTCAATGCATATTTTAATCAATCCAGCCGGCCAGGTAAGTTTGTCCATTAGTCTTGATGTAATAATATTGAAAAGAAAGAACGAACAAGGCATCTGCAACATCCCTGCGTTTTAGGTTGGAAAAACAAATATCATAAATATATAAAATTTAATACCATAAATTGTTCATACTAAAGTATCTAAAAACTGAAATGGATTTGTATTCCATATTATAAAATATGAAAAGAAATACTAATTTTGAGTTTTTTATTATTTCTTTGACTGTATTTTCCGTTTTATTAATATTGTTTCAATATTTTTATGATCCTCTTGGTCAAGTGTTAGTGGCTGTATTTGTATTTGATTTCATTGTATCTATTATTTTGGCATTTGATTTTGCCATAAGAATAAAAAAGTCGAAAAAAGGTTATAAATATTTTTTAACTCATTTGTATGAAATTCCTGCTTTCATACCCTTGTACACTCTTACTTTACTAGAAGCAAACACTGTGTATGGGGCGGGCCTGAAAAGCTTGAGGCTTATTCAGATTTTTAAGTTCCTGCACATTTTGGCCAGAACTCTAATCATAATGGACGAAATCAGAAATAGGCTCCTATATGTTGTTTTACTATCTATGATTACAGTTACAGCTGGTGCATTTACCATGTATGTTGTGGAGCATAATGCACCAGGTTCAAAGATAACAAACCTTGGAGATGCAGTTTGGTGGGCTGTGGTTACAGTTACTACGGTTGGATATGGTGATGTATATCCTGTTACGCTTGAAGGAAGAGTAATTGCTACAGTAGTAATGATTATTGGGATTGCAATTTTAGGTATATTAATTTCAACTATAGGAGCTCAATTTTTAGAGTCAAAATTGAGAAATCAACGCAAAAAGGAGGAAAACAATATCAAAATAATGATAAAGGATAAGATTGATAGATTAGAAGGGTTGCAAAGTGAGGAAATTGTAACACTATTAAACCTCATCTCTAATCTTCATGGGGAACTCAAGAACAGCAATAGCAGTCAAAATTTAGGATCTCCCTGTTCTAAATGCAATAATATAAATCCTCAAACGGCAATCTACTGTAATAGGTGCGGAAGTAAAACAACCACTGGTAACCTATAGAAGGTATTAAAGGGCTGGTGGTTCAGCGTGGTACGAACGTTCGATTCGCAATCGAGAGATCGCGGGTTCAAATCCCGCCCAGTCCATTATTGATAGGGGTTCATATATTGCGACCAAGTATAATTAATTGTTCAGAGGAGGATGATTTGCAGTACCAGTAAAACTATCTACAACCATATATAACATCAACAAGGTTTCAAATTTAAAAAATGCGGACACAATTAGAGAATTTTACCGCTTTATGAAAAATAGTGGTGCCGGAGATAAACACATCAATAACAACCTCAAGATTGTCCTGAGTCTTACAAATTCAACCAATCAAAATTTATCCCTGGATGATGTAAAAAGACCAGAAATAATTCAATTTCTGGATAGTAAAATAAAATCAACTGAACAAGACCCGGATAGAAAATGGATCACTACTTGGAATGTGTACTTGAATCATTTGAAATATTTCTTCAGATGGTTTTACAATGAGCATAATAAACAAAGTGACTCAAACTCTGGGACAGAATATACTTCACAAATAGATTGGATCACGCCAGAATTTATGAAAATAAAGAAAAAGAAGACTAAGAGATTGAGCCCCTATATCGATTCAGAATTGTGGTCCAAAGAGGAATTATTATTAGTTATCAAATACGAACAATTCAAGCGAAATAAAGCGGCATTATCTTTACTGTGGGACCTCGACGCAAGAAATCATGAGGTCACTTTATTGAAGATAAAACACATAAGACTAAAAGAAAAATATGGTGAAGGAGAAATACCATATGAAGCAAAAACTGGCAGTGGACCCATATTGCTTATGTGTTCCTTTCCTTATGTTCGGGATTGGTTAAATGAACATCCCTTCAAGAATGAGTTAGGTGCAAGACTAATATGTAATCTTCATAATGGAGCACCAATAAAACCTGAGGCACTTTGGACAGTTATGAAACAATTAAGAAAAAGAATTGTCAGATTGTTGAGGGATAATACAATTACCAATCACGAAGAACGAGAAAAATTAGAGGAAATAATTCGAACAAAAAAATGGAATCCTTATTGTATCCGACATTCCGCGATAACTTCGGATTCAGATTATCTCCCAGAATATGCATTGAAGAAAAAAGTGAGATGGTCTATGAATTCAAAACAAGGATCTAGATATATCAAAAGTAGAATGGGAAATGAACTAAAGAATAAGATTCTAGAGTACAATGGAATAACTACCTCTGATTCCGTTAGCAAAGGATCATCAATGCTAGAATGTCCTCGGTGTGAATTAACAAATGCGTTTGAGAATAAATACTGTTCAAAGTGTAGCTATCCTCTTAAACCGGAAGCATATGATGATATCAAAGCTAAAGAAGAATTAAGAATATCCAATCTTGAAAAGAAATATGAACAAGATCTAAATATCCTGAGGAGTGATGTTGCGCAACAATTTTCAATGGTTTTTGAAATGCTGCAACAACATCCAGAACTGGCATATATTAAACCTGATATACTAAAGAAAATAGGTTCTTGATTCCGGATCTATCTTTAGAGTTCCTAACCTATTTGAATTAACTATGAGCGTTGGAAAATCCATTTTCATATATTTTTTGTCCGCGTCTTCAATATCACGGATCAAAAATTTTGGAAAAAAAATATTGAATAACATGTCTGCAATACCATGGTATTTCAAGAATAATTTTGAATGCTTCTGTTTGAGAAGTTTGATTGATTTACACAATTGATAATCCCAAAACTGTTCATCCTTGATAATGTTTTTCTTATTTTTGTCATATTCCTCTGGATTTTCTTTTCTTAGTTTCTCTAACTGCTCTTTGTTACTTTTAAGCGTCTTTTTTAGAAACGTAATCTGGTCGCCGAAATCTTTACTGGGAAAGTAAAGAAAGAAATATTCATTTTCCTTCTTGGTAGGAGTGCGTATTTTTTGCCAAATGTGTCTTAATTTAAATTGTCCTACCCCAAAAGCAATTTGGATACAATCAATGATAAAGTTTCCAATTAGCGATTTAGACAGTGTGTATCTTTTTTCATCATCAAGGTAATGTTCTTTTATCAACTTTTCCTTCTTGAGATAATTTAACGTACTACAGACTAGTTCTCTATCTGGAACAACATGCCAGTACGCTATGAGGCCTGACATATTATTAATTATATCCTCAACAGATACGCCAACCAACTTTTTATATTTTATAGGTTTGATTTTTCTTGGTTTACCAGATAATTCGGCAGTTATATTTAATAATTCGGTTATGATCACCTCCTCTTTCTCATCTTGCTTTTGTTGTACAGGATTTGATACCAAGGTCAATCCAACAACACATAAAACTTTGTAAAAAGTTTGTTGAGCTATTTCTTCTTTTTCCTGAATCTTAAAATCACTATCATCATTGAAACTGAACTTAAGTATACCCATTTGTAGTTTATCTTGGGCAGATTTTGTCAAAGAGTAAAAAAGTTTTTGGCCTTTTCTGTAAGTATCCTTATCTAATGCGATTATTATTTCTTCTTTTTCTAAATTTCTTATATGATAATTAAAAGTTGATGGTGATATTACTTTGTCAATTTTAGGATCCTTCTCCAGCATTTCTTTTATTTTACGATAGTATAATTTCTTATGATGGGAAAGTAAGGTAATTATGCAAAAATCATAATAATTATTATATGAATTGAGCACAAAGTGCTACGTGTATTCAAGATGTATGAATGTTATCCTTATAATAAACATGACTAAAGTGATCAGAGTAAAAGATGATACATTTGAAGCACTAATAAAAACCGGAAAATGGACTGAAACGATGAATGATATTGTAACGCGATTGGTAAAGAACTACCTTAAAGAGCTGCATGCAGATAAAGGAGACAATCGATTCTAAATGGAGTTACATATGTTCTTTTCCAATAATCTGTATAATAAAAATATAGATTTACGTGATGATAATTGGAAATGTTTTTGGTAAAATAGGGGATGACAAGGATTGAAATTAAATATTGCCACCGACATAAACAGCAGGGAATATGCTAATGAACCCTTGTGCGATGGTTTTGGATGTGAAGAGCATTCAGTTCAGAGAATAAAAATACAGACCGAAAAATTTGGGGAAATAACTTTGTCGGTTTGCGAAAAGTGTTTCAATAAACTTTCTAAAATTCAGCAAGTATTTGATGAGATGAGAGAAAAATGACCGAGATAATCATTCCCAATACTTACGAGTTAAGAAGCAGAGGTATAATGTGGGTAAAGTTAGTTGAATTCAATAATGGAGAATACGTAAATCTAGAGATTGAAGGTATATACGGGACCCTTATATCCATATTTGTTAATAGCTACCAAGAGTTATGCCGCAAAGTAGAATTTGAATTACTTAATGAACTAAAGACTCCGATAGAACTAATTAGACTTCTGTTGAGTTTTCTGTTTAAGAATAGAAAATTCATTGAAAATAGCATCAAGGAGTTGATAAAAAAGTGAGAATAACCTTTAACGTTCCTGATGACCTTCTTGAATTGATCTCGCAAGAAAGTTATATAGATGGCGATATTATCGTCCTAAAACTTGGTGACAGATTTGACAACAAAGAAGTAAGATTGGCATTTAATTTAAATGATATTCGTAATTCTCTAATTCGCCTTGAAGAAAAAATAAAGGAAGATACTAACATATCAGATCAGGAATATAATAAAATTGAAATTATAATTCAAGATAGTATTAATTCTGCTAATGTCTCAGACGATCAACAATCATCTGACCTAACAAAGATAAGAAAAGTAGTTGCAAACAAGTATTCTCAAAATAGAAAGGGTCCACTGTATGAGGCTGTTTTAGTAAACGACGTGCCCTACTTTGTTACACTTGATGATACTAATAGAATTTCTGAGATAAAACTAGTTCAAAGTATTGAGGAACCAACAAGGATATTAATTCCTCCTACAATTGACGAATATCTTACAGAACCATATACATTTCAATCAAAAGAAGAAATTGATTCTTATCTTGAAAAAGCTAGGAAAGAAACAACCTTTTCCCTATACAACAAAGCAAAATTGATTGTTTCAAAGTACGTTGATCAAGAATCACATATAGTAAATTTGATACCAATAAATATTGTATCCTCCTATTTTCAAGATAGATTCAGCACAGTCCACTATGTAGGAATATTTGGTGATAACGGGACCGGCAAGAGCAGTATCGGTGACACCTTCGAAGCCGTGAGTTACAGGCCTTTAAATACTACAGATCCAACTCCTGCAAATATATTTAGGTCTCTAGGAAATGTCGAACCAGGTCAGATTACCCTAGTCCTGGATGAATCTGAAAGAATAGATCAAAATCCTGACATGATGTCTATTCTAAAGACTGGATATGATATTAGAAAAACAGTTCATAGGGTAAATAAAGATACAGGTAAACCTGAAAAGTTCAATGCTTATTGTATTAAAATAATAATTGGCGAACGACCTCCAAGTCCTATTCTAGGAAAAGGCGTGAATGAAAGAATACTGGGTGACATAGTTTTCTATGGTAATCCCCAGTACGATATCAAGGAAGTCTTAAACCCCACAAAAACAGGTGGTCTTGAGCTAAAGGAATTGCTAGCTGAAATAACCGAATTTAGAAAAACAATGTTCGTTTATAAGCTTTTACATTTTCGAGATCATATATCCAACATAGTTCTAGATATCCGTGGACGAAATAAGGAGTTGATAAAGCCCTATCTTCAGCTCTTTTCTAGTTTTAAAACAGAAGAAGAAAAGCAGATCTATAAAGAAATCGAAGATACCTTTACAACACTTTTGGCGATTAAAAATGAGAAGAAAACCTCTACCTTAGAATTTGCCTTGATTCCACTCATCATTGACTTGATGGAGGAATCAAAGACCAAGCTTATCAAATTCTCGGATCTGTGGGATAGACTCCCCTATTATATCAAAGGAACATTAAATAAAAACAGGCCAAATGAATATAATACAGAGGATTACGGCACCATATATAGAAATACCCTATCAAGCACACTAGAGAAGCTGGGAGTTAAAACTAAACGACAGAATTCATTCGTCAAATTATTATTTGATCGAAAGAAAATAAGAAAAACCGTCAGTCAATATGGCTTTGTAATTCAAGAAAAGATGGGTGAATATAACAGTGAACGCTGTGAACGCAGTGAAGGCTCTGTGGATCGTTACAGCGAGGATAATAAGGTTGAAGGCGAAAACAACGCTAAAATGCAATCGGAAAACGACCATAGAACCGCCGAAAGCGGCTCAAAGAACGCTAAAAATGACGAAAATGGCTGTCTATCGAAAACATCGGATAGCAAGAAAAGCGATTACTTCAATAAGAGCGTTCACAGCGTTCACAGCGTTCACCCTTCTAATGATATATTAAAACCCAACCTTTACAGAATAGGTAACACCGATACTATTGGCTGTAGTAAATGTAAAATGAAAGGCGATAAATGGTTCATGAATGATCATCCTTGTAGTAGGAGCTTATATAAGCCGTGAAACTAGATACAATTCGCTTCAATGGACTCAAGCGATTATAAACATGGTATCTGAACAAGACATTGAGTTTATCTTATCTCATTTTGAGTCGGATTTATTTCCAAGAAAGATGATGACATCAATATCGAATGGACAATTCACCGTTTATTCAGAAGAAGAAATATTTGATAGGTGTAAACAATCAGGTTTCCTAGATTGTCGAATAAATGCGTATCCCGAGTGTACTAAATGGGAAAACCACGGATTGGTAAGGTATCCACCTAACTTTCTCTTTTTCGACCTGGATTTGACTAGTTTTATTAAATATAAAGATCCAAAGAAAATGCTTGATAGGACATTAAAAGATACTTTGAATAGAATCTCTGTTTCGTTCTTAAAGCACTCACAGTCCTCACGGCACTCATCCCAAAGAATGAATGACAATGGTCAGATAAACCTTGACCCAATGGACATTAAACCGACCGCCTTATGGACCGGTAATGGATATCATATTTATCTTCCAATTGATGCCGTAATCTTAGACCAAGAAAACTATTTTTCAAAAGATGGGTTTCCAAGCCTATTTTTAACAATGGGTAAATATTCTAATTGGTCGGTATCGGAAGTTTTCTTAAAATATGCAGAAATTTTCTTTACAAATGGTAAGGCCGATCCCTTGCATAAACCAAAGTACAAAACGTGTTTGATTAGAATACCTGGTTCGTATAATTCTAAACTTATCAAAAAGGGCCTTGAGAAAGAAGAATCGGTAGTTAAGGTTATTCAGAAATGGAATGGCAAGAGAATACCCATTCAATTGTTTCTTAAAGACTTTAGAAGATGGATAACTCAAGAAGAATACAATCAAAAACTAATAATTAAAAAGAGAATGTATTGCAGACCGGCAAAGAGATTGTTTAATACTTATGCATGGATCGAAAATCTATTACAAACTCCGCTGGAAGATCATAGGAGATATTGTATTTTTCATATTCTAGTTCCATATCTTGTTAATGTGAAACGGTTATCAGCAGAGGAAGTATCGCGAATTATCATAGATTGGTTGTCAAAATGTGGTAGAGTGAGAAGTTTGGATTTTGATCTCTCAACGGAAATCAATAATCATATCAAATATGTAAAAAAGTATAAACCGATGGGTCATTTAAAATTAAAAGAAGAGAATCCAGAATTATATAAGATCATGTTCGATTAAATTAAATTTGTTTTAACGAATCAAAAAATATATGCAGAAAATCAACCATACTTTCTGAACTATTCAAAAACAAAAACACTTTAATGTATTCCTTTTCAAACTCCTTTCATAGAAACAAAAATCGTCAGAAATACTTCATTCCTTATACCGTATTCCCATTCAAAGTAATTCTACAGGCATGAGAAGTTAGTAAATGTTAAGAGGATTAAATACATCTCGAAACTTGTACAGATGAACTGAATAATCGTACTAAATTTTGAATTTTCAATAGATTAGCTTCTTTTAAACTATCACATGAGAATGAGGCGTTATCGACTATTGTAGCTAACTGAATTCCATTGAGGTTGGCTTCTCTTAGATCCGCACCTGATAAATCGGCATATCTGAGGTCAGCTCCGGATAAGTCTGCATATCTCAGATCGGCCAAGGAAAGGTTCGAATTTTGAAGTTCTGCTCCAGAAAGATCAGCATATTTCAAATCGGCCAGTGATAAAATTGACCGATATATCTTTGCGTTTGAAAAGTCGGAAATAACCATATCCGATTTTGTAAAATTAGTTTCTACCAAATACGAATCTGTAAAGTCCGTGTTGTAAAGCTCAGAGCTAGCCATTGAGGTATTAAAGATACTTATTTCAGATAAATCGGAGTCTTGTAAATCTATTCCAGAAAGATTTGAATACCGTATATCAGCATTTAGGAAACTAGTATAGCGTGAATTAGCGTCTGTTATATCAGCAGATCTTATATTGACATTGTCAAAATTTGAATTTCGTAAATTGGATTTTGATAGTTCAGAGTAATGTAGATCCGCGCTCATAAAATTCGAATGACGTAGATCAGCGTCTGATAGATTTGAATACCGTATATTAGCATTTTCGAAGTTCGCATTATACAAATCAGCTACCGAAAATTCTGAATTCTCAATGTGCGATTTAGCAAGATCCGCAAAGGTCAAATCAGAATGAAGAAATGTGGAATTAATTATCCTAGTATTGACCAGGTCGGCCAATCTTAAAGTGGAATTCAGAAAATTGGAGAAACGAATATCGCTATTGGAGAGATC
The DNA here is from genome assembly GCA_041747305.1 of Candidatus Nitrosocosmicus sp. Classification (GTDB taxonomy): domain Archaea; phylum Thermoproteota; class Nitrososphaeria; order Nitrososphaerales; family Nitrososphaeraceae; genus Nitrosocosmicus. Next base: position 10,750 of record JBGTFK010000152.1, on the reverse strand, counting down.
TGCGAAATTCAAAATAGTATTCAGAAATGATGCTTTAAAAATATATGCTCCGATCAGTTTTGAAAACAATAGATCTGCATTTTCGAAACTATTAATCCACATAGAACTATGAGAAAAGTCAGAATTTCTTAATCTTGTGGATGACAAATTTGAATCAGAAATCCTTGTATTTTCAAAGTTAGCAGATTGTAGGTTAGATTTTACAAATGAAGATTTGTCTATGTTACTATAGATGAAATTTGTACTGATAGAGTAAGTGTCATCCAAATTAGTATGAATAATATAAGCCTGAGAAAAGTCAGAACCATATAAAAAAGATTTTTCCAAAGTTGAATTTGATAAATCAGTATTCAAAAACCTTGTTTCACGTAGATCAGAATTTGATAGATTTAGCCCCATAAGTTCTGAATCAGAAAAGTCAGCTTTGTAAAGGATTGAGTTGTCAAAATCCGAATTACTCAAATAAGCTCTACCGAAGTTTATCATTGTCATATTTGCTTCTGTAAAATTTGATTGAAGAAGATCATTTTGTGACAAATCAGATCCGAATAGATTCGTACGATACATACTTGTATTATATAGATCACCTAAGATTTTCGAATTCTCTAAATTTGAATTCCCAAGATTTGTATTTGATAGATTGACATTTGTCAAGACCAACGAAGCAAGATTTGTGTTTGAAATATTCCTATTTGATAAATCCAGCCTATCAAGATCAAACCTAACGTTGATCTGTTTTCTAAGATTATTAAATTCCTCTGTCTTATCCCCCTGTAGCAGACCTGACAATCTTTCGGGGGTCTTACCATAATTTTCATTAAACCAAATAGTAATAAAAGGAGCTATGAAAATACCCACTAGTAGGAAAATGACCCCGATAATTGTGTCTCTTGTAAATGTGCTTCGTTTGATACCATTTCTCATGCAAAACCTCCTTATAAACACCTTTAAGATATTATGAAATAGTGTCATCAAAATTTGTGATCAGAATTTACACCGCAAGGAAGAAAAGCATAGAATAATCTCTACCTAGATTATAGGCATTTATATTAATCCAAAAATGATGATAAATAAATGATATACACTTATGTCATGTTTCCTTGTATCATATCAAATCCTTTCTCATCAAAATATGTTGAATACTATATTCTTCAAATTAGGGATATGAATTACAGTTTTTATAGAAAAAAGAAAAGGTAAATAAATAGAAAAAGAATATGACCAATGATGGGATTCTGGGATAGAATAAAAAAAGGCTTTGGTTCAACAGCCGATCTTGTAATTCCCAGACCTGATCTCCATTATAAAGCATCTCAACGTCATGTTAATGCAATGTTTGACAATATTCAGAAAGGTGATTATGCCTTGGCCATTGGTGAAGCTGGTGGATATTTGGGTCATGGAATTCTAACTGTTGGAAGTATACTACCCGGTGTATCTGGTGCAACCAAAATCATGTCTAGGTTATCAAGGAGTACATCTGCAGTTTCAAAGTCAACAATAAGATTTTCTAATCAATTCTCCAAGACTCCATTGTCAACGCCTTCTATTGCTCAGAAGATCACAAAATCTGCAATCGTTAGTAGAAGCTATGGGAGATCAGACGCGGTGAAAATGCTTTCGAGTGATAAGACCATTCCTAGTTCTTGGAAACCATTTCTAAAAGCTGGAAGAAATCCATATAGTGGAAAAGGAAGCAAAGCAGTAGCCAGAGCTCTAAATAGCTCAAATCCTAATGCACAAAAATGGGCAAGAGGTCAAATGCGGAGCGACGGTAAGTTAAAAACAATTAGGAGCGGATATGATTTAGCTCATGCAAAAGGATCCGAATATCATATTACCAAATATAATAAACAAAAGAGTGCTGAATCTTGGTATAAGGCCAGATTTAAAGACCGTTCAATGCACCAATTTGAAACAAAATTACAGAATAAAATATGGCATAAAAAGAAATTCTAAAAAATATGATGGATAAACTTGACGATTTTAACTATAAATTACTCCTCTTAACAAAAACTTTAGGTATGATAATCTCAGTATCCATAGCCAACCAATACTTAATTGAATAGGTAATTATCTAACTTACCCAGTATTGTGGTCACAGCGGTTCAATTACGGGGACTACAAAATTGAGGAAGACGATGGAAATCTTTATACAAATGAATATACGGACAGTTAAGTTACTATCGGTTAATGTAAATATCCCGTATTACTGACCTTTAATTAGATGCGGTCCATTTTTTAAGTAAGTCATCAATAACTGCGACATTAATCCCGAGATTATCCGCTAATTCCATAAGCTCTTGAGTATTTAAATCATAAGTTTTACAAAAATTTTTTACCGATTTTTCTTCAGATGTTCCTATAGGCATATTAATTACGTTTTGCAACCATATAATAATCGCATTTCTTTTATCTACATCATTTAGATCATCTATTTTAATCACATTGGAAATCTCTTCCATCATCATGAATCCGTATTTTCTCAAAAATATTTGCAATCTTCCTGAATAATTTGTTGTTATACCGAATGCAGTTTGACATAGGGCTCGAATGATTTTATTTATACTTTCATCTGGAAGTCTTACTAATTCACTATCACCAAATCTAAATTCCTTAAGAACTTCAACGATATGTTTAATGTTAGCGGATTCATAATCAATTTCATTGTCCGCATTGAGTGATTGAGTAAGATCATCAATCGATAATAGGTCTAGGTCATCTAAATAGGTAACAATTCTTCGTATGTCATCTTCAACGGAAACTAAGTTCATTTTAGACAAAATGCAAAATAATAATTCAATCCAGCGGGAACTCTCTATAGGCCATTGATGATATTCAAAAATCTCAATATGTCTTGAAGTAAGTTTTCTAAGCTGAAATTCAGCTTCATTCATTTTGTCTATAACCATTAAATACCTTTATAGTCATACTACATAATTTAGTTTATGGCATCTATGCCCAATCATCACCTATAATCGGTCCTAAATAATAGATAAAATATAGGAATATCTTTTTGTGTTGGCTTTTTTTGGTTTCTAGTCATGATTTTGATTTCCTCTTAATTAACACAATGTGTTTTGTCAAAAGGTTAGGAACATGTAAGTAGAAAATTTCTTGTATATCTATCTAATTATCTATCTTCATCGTATTTTTATTATGTTTTCTAATTCTTGTCCATGCTTGTTTAGTTTCACGATCCGTAGGCCGAATATCTGACTCTTTGAGTTTTCCAAATTTTTCAAATTCTCAAGCAAACGCTGTTTGTATTTCGATTTAGCACTTCCATTCTATCTGTACCGACAATTACCGATTCAATATTGTTAATTGAATAATAGTCAAGAACCTCTTCCGTAGGGATCTTGATTATTCCTAAACGAATATCGATAGATATAGGATTAAATTCATATCCATCAATCAAATCGGGCTGAAATAGGAATCTGGGCATAGTTGTATAACTTTCATTAGGTGGATATTAAGATCATTATTAATTCGTTTTAGAAAACGGTTTAGAATCCATTTATTGTAATATATGTTGATTAATTTTATCCCAACTTATACCCCCTAGGTCTTCTTGGGATTTAATAAAATGTAATAAACGGTTCTTGAAGGTGTCTACACTTACCATCATTCAGTTGGTCTTCCTTCAGCTATTAAAAAGTTTTCCACCTTTCCATTTTTGCAAGTATCAAGTTTATCATACCACTCAGAACAATCAATCCACCATGCCTCTTCTAATACGTCTAAGCACATTGATTTAGAAGTTTCTTGTTTGCATACATTCACTAAATGATCCATTGCTGCATCCATATTTGTTAATTTATCATCCAAAGTAGGTCCACCACCGTAAACAGTACTCATCATCATTCCCGTCACCAAAAATACGGTGCTGAAAACTGCTAATGTAGATAATATCACTTTAATTACAATCACACTATGCTCATTAATATTTTTATGGAACATTTTTCTATTCGTAGTTTTTAAGTAGAAATAACAAATGAGAAGTTTAATGGATGTCGGACAGTCTCTTAGGTTTCATGCTTAACAATGAGCGAGATACAATGAATCAATATCGATACGTTATTCTCCTAATCTACTAAAATGGATAACAGGAAGTAAAGAAACATTTCATAAGGTAAAAAAGAAAGAACAGAAGAACGGATGAGGCGGAACAAAGTGCAAAACTAAGAACATCCAGAATAAATTTAAAACGAAGTAACAGAATCTCAAGAACATTGAAATTGGTTACGAACCAAAAAAAAACACAAATGAAGTTTTTCTTAACCTTTAACTTGCGAAAATCAAACCAATCACTAAAATGGTTATATACGTATTGCAAATACATGGCCATGCAGAAAATCACTCATCCAGATATGTGTATGGTTATACGTGGACGACTAGTATCCTATAATATTTATTAGCAATACGTTACTATTAAAAGTATTAAATAGAATCAGGCACCGAATAAGACCAAAAAAATCGATTTATATCTTCTACTTTATATTATTATCTTTTATTCGCATGATACAATAGACTTTGGTATATTTGCGGCTCATAACACAACATCTTACTGAAGGAAATACGTCAATAGATACGTGGAGAGCCATGAAACTTGGATATCTAAAGGATATATCACATTACTTCTCAAAAAAAAATACCAAGTTTTTTTTAAACCTATGAATGCATTTAATATTGAGATGACTTTGAATCGACCAATAAATAATCAGTTGTAACCTGGAAACCTTTGATCATTTTTTATCCAAATAAATGCGTAAGGGAAGACAATAACATCTAGATCGGATAAGATTTGAATTATTGAAAAATCATTAGAATAGGTTTTATTTAGGATTTCATTCAGATTGTTTCTAAATATCAGGTAAATAAGAGAAAAGTGCTTGCGAAGGCGATAACCAGAACTTATAGTCAATTTAGGTTGGCGGAGCATATAATAGTACAAGTTCTATTGTTCTGAACACAAAATTGGGAATTAACCAGGTTTATTATTAGTTTAGATCACGAACTTATAAAATAGAATGAAGGATAACAGTCGACAATTGTGTCTAAAATGAAATATGACTAAGCCTGTTGTTGTGCTATTTTTTCAATTATTCTTCTTACTTGTTCCCCCATCTTTCTTCCATTATTCATAACTATCGAGATATCAGTGTCTCTACAAATCAGCCGAGAGACAAAAGCATTACCCGTACTGTTGAGTTTTGGTTCTATTAGTATCTCATACCATTTTGAATCGTTTATATTTTTTTTAAGAGGTGTTAATTTAATATTTGATTGTTGAACTTTGATTCCTATTATGTCACTGAAGTCATTTAAATAATTAGTATCGGAATACAACTTCGCCATGGTTTCATAGACGTCTTCGTTGTCGATGTAATAATATCCCGTTATATCAGTTTCATAAAAAATAATAAACTTTTTCAGTTCAATATTGAAAATATCCTTTATCAAAAATAGAATTTCGGACAGTGATGTATACGCTTGATCTATATCCACAGAATTTATTGCTATAATCCTTCTTCCATTATCTACAACAACTGAGGTGTTCTGTTTTTGACCCTGTATCTGATCGGGGTTATTTGTGAGTGGATTTATGCCATAGCCCAATATATCAAAGATTGTTAAATAGTCAGTCGGTCCAACAATAGGAATAACGTAATCCAACTTTATCCCTAATGTCAAAGCATAAAGTTGAAACCCAGTTAGTTTGAATGATTTTTTTTCTTCTGACATTACTCAAATCCACGAAGCCATTACAGGTGCAGGTAAATTTGATAGCCTCTGTTCATTCAACAACTTTCTCCTACTAGTCGACCTAGGTCCATAAAACTCTTGAATGATATTCCTATTTACAACATTCTGGTCTACAATTTCGCTTTGGCCCTTATCTACTGGCATCGCTGCATCTCCTCTGTTAATCACCTCATCGACAATATGCACAGATTTCGACCATCCTGTCAAATATTTGATATTTGTAGTGCTTCCCGATGCGGTGCCTCTAAGGGTGGATAATTTTGATGAAGTCATGGTTGGACCAAAACCTATAATATTATATATTGATTTGATCAAATTCGTCCCCATTTCGGTCATAGTATAATATGAATATTTATTATTCTTCAGTTCAAGAAAATTATTCACAATTCCGCCGTCCTGCAAAAGTGTTAGATGGTTAGAAAGGCTGCTAGAACTAAGATTTAACGTTTGTTTTAATTGTGAGAACGCCATTCTGTCATTTTCTAGCAGCAGCATAACTATTGACAATCTAGTATCATCTGCCAATGCTTTAATAGAAAGTTTAACTTCCTCAGGTATTCCTTTTGAATCTATACCCACCTTATTGTCGTAATTCAAATTTCTGTACCTAGATACATTTTGCTGTACTAACATATTTAATTACCGGTTCTTAAATAAAAAATGATCCAAGGAATAATTGCCAAATGAATGGACAGAATTCAGGAATAATTATTACAGCAGTATCCAAATTCATAAGTCGAAAATTGCTATCATTATTTTAGGATCTTATTATCCAATTGAGGAAAAGGATTTTCTAATAAGACTGAAAAATATACTAATCAGGGATGGATACTTTAATACCTTTCTAGTCGAAGATAGACAAAATGTTGACGATGATCCGTTAGAAATTAGTCAAATGAGTATGTCGTTTAGTGACATTTGTATTCTTGTATTTACAAGAAGCGGGAAAAAATATGGATTAATTGATGAATTGAATTTTTTGACTACAGATATGGGTATGCAAAAGAAGATGTATTATAGCATCCTATTCGATCAACATGACGGGATAAGATCATCAATCCCGGATCTTTCATCTTCTAGGGTACGAAATGCAAATCTTCGTCGGAGGACCTTTAATAACTACATAGATTTGGAAAATATGATTTCCAGAGAAGTGTTTTGGATTTTAAGAGAGTATGTTAAAAGAGAAAAATAGTCATTTAAATTGCCCATGCAGTATTATAATTATCCAGTAATAGTTGACATATGGAACGAATTCCCAGTTGATTCCAAATGCATTGTCATAGTTTTAACATCATTATAATAAAAAAAATAATTTCCTTATAGATAATTGTTCTTACGGTGTATCTAAAACAATTATAGTCCAAATAAGGCAAACATATTCCCCGTTTTCATTATAAGGCTTTCAACCCACTACCGTTGCCAATTTTGTCTAAAGTTGAGGCTCTGCAGGATATTAGAACCCCTATACCACAAGGATTTAAATCCCGCCCAGTATATTTTTCTTTTACTAGGTCAAATTCCGATGCCATTTCTATTTGCGTTGTTAATGATTTAAGATAAGTTGGTACTATTTTATTATGCCATGTTATTAACTAAATCGACTAATTGATAAAAAAGAAACGATTAAGGAATAATCAATTCAAAATAATGTATCGTGTGGCTTTTTAAATTATTGATAAGGTTGTTTTAAAGACTAGTAATTCTGATGATTCAATAATCGGAAATTGTCTAAAAAGGTTAATCAATCTTGAGCTATTCTTCCTAATTATACTCTTGGTTGAAAAATTAATACGCATACCCCTTGATGATAAGCAGCTTGTTGAAGGTATATTGGCTGTGCCAGAAAATAATACCGGTGGTCTAGTTATCTTTGTGCATGGAAGCGGTAGTAGTGGTTATAGTCCAAGAAATAAATATCTTTCAAGTGTACTCAACGAGTCCGGACTTGCCACATTCCTAATAGATTTACTTTCTCCTCAAGAATCAGAAGTTGATAATACAACAAAGGAGTATAGATTCAACATCGAACTCCTGACTAATAGACTATTGATAGTAACAGATTGGATGATACATAACGATATCACAAAGTCTTTTACTTTTGGATATTTTGGATCGAGCACAGGTGCAGCAGTAGCTATTAAAGCAGCAGTCAAAAAATCCAATAGGATAGTGACCATAGTAACAAGATCCGGAAGACCTGACTTGGTTGAATCAAGTTATCTAAGGAGTTTAAAATCATCTATATTATTAATAGTAGGGAGTCATGATTTACCAGTTATTGAATTTACGCAAAACGCTTTCAAGGTACTAAATAACGTAACTGAGAAAAAGATTATATTAATACCAGGTGCAACGCACCTTTTTGAGGAACCTGGAAAGATTGAACAAATTTCAAGGATTGCATCCAGCTGGTTCAAACAAAATTTGTCTATTAATATCAACCAAGCATGACGAATCACATCCGAGTAGCACTATAAACCACGCTCTTCCATTATCTTGACAACCTGTTCATCTGTTATCATGTCAAAATTCTGATGGTATTGTTCCACGGAATGAAAAGCAGTTTGAGAGGGGTGAAAAACTACTTCTACTTCAGCTGTGCACTCTTTTAAGAGTAGATTAGTTATATTCTTTGAAGCCACAGGAGCTGCAAGGATTAACCTTCTTAAATAATTACTTTGATTTTGAGACAGTTGATTTATCCATTTACCTGTAACCATCATAGTGGCACCAGAAGCGATTCCATCATCTATAACCAAAATAGTATTATATTTTCTAATTTTATCTGTAACTGAATTTTGTGACGTACCTCTGGAGTAAATCTCCTTTCGTCGGTTAATTTCTTTCAATTGTAGTTTTCTTTCATCCTCTAAATATCCTTCTGATATATCAAAGTCTTTGATAAGTTCATGTAAGATATATTCAAAACCATCTTCTATGATAGCTCCTATTGCTTGTTCCTTATTATCAGGATCGGTCAATTTTCTTGGTATAATAAGATCAAAATTAGGTATTGATAATTTTTTAGATACAATATTTGCAGTTAAGGCTCCGGCTCTAGGTATTCCTAAAACCAGAATATTATTTTTATCTTCTTTTTTGATTGTATCTTTTAGCATTTCACTTAAAGCAATAGCAGCGACAGTTCTATTCTTGAATTTAAATTGAAACCTTTGTGTTAATTTATCAAATATTAACCCAAATCACCCATCTATTTTCTACATATGGCCACCAGGTTTTAATTCATTACCTGGATCCTGTATATGGATTCGGTGTAATAATCGTCGGTCAATCCTTTCCAGTGTAAAGTGTGATTTCCAGTCGGCAACGGCTTTAAGTAAACCCAATATCCTTCCGATATTGTAGTTATTTCGTTCTTCGGGACGTAAAGCATATTATCTTCAGGAACATTCCATTTAAAGAATGGCGTTTGAACTCGAACATATTCGAGAGATTTACCGTCTAATTCTGCACCAACGTATTTAGCATCATCGATGTACTTTTGTGCTTTTTGAGTAAGATCAGCTTCAGTAAACAGACCAGGAAATCCAACATAAGATTCATGATGAACAAGTACAGGAAAGAATATTGATGCATTGGAAGGAATTATTATTGATCTGTTCTCGAAACTGCCATAGCCGCCTGGTAGGATGTAAACTGGTTCTTTCTTGGGTTGATTATTTTGAATAAATGCTCCAGTATTATCGTTTATTGGGTTTGGAACGTCGCCTGGATAGCCATAAGCCCATTTCCAAAATTCTATCGCTAAATCAGAATATGAAAGTCCATTAGGTTTAGCATCTGGAGAGTATTGTGGGACCTGAGCCATAATATCAGGTATTGCGAACAAATTAATGGTAAATAACATAATTAGCATCATCACTGTGATTTTGAATCTTGACAAATGCTTCTCTACTCTTAAATATATATATAATATTTTCTATTATTTCTAATATTAAATATAATAAACACAGAATAATACCCTAACTGAGCTTCATTTTATTATAATAATAATCCTTAAATATAATAATTATAGATTAAGATTATGAAAACTATTAGAAAGGTGCTAGTAATTGCAGGCATGGTTATTTCTGGAAGCATAATGTTCAACATTATAACAATGGGACCATCAGCTGTATTTGCAGGTAGTCAATGACTCTATACAATTTGGAACTGTCATAAGAAATTCTTATACTATTATTTTTTATATCCTACTATACAAGAGTTATCAATTCTTGAAATTAGGTGTTATACCAAATTGACCTTATTATTCAGTTTTTATCAATAAATGAATCAATATAAAATTCATTATCGTCCCGGCTTGGTTGTTATGCCATGTTTTCTCCAGTCCTATTATCATGCTTGATTGTAGTCATTCTTCCAGACCTTGAAATTGCTAACAGTTCACGCCAAACCTTGTGTTATATGCCTTATTAATTAAGAGAACCCATCTACCACAAGGAATTTAATCCCGCCCAGTCCATCGCTTTTAGATCGAAAGGTCTCGCTTGCAAGCCGTGGTTAAACTGTTAAGAATATTAAGAAAATAGATACAGTATCAATAAAGAAATATATCTAATTATTAGGAATTTTCTTAATACAGTCAATACACCAATGTCTAATCGTGGTAGTTTTTCAAAGCGATAAAAATTGCATTTATTCCAGGAAAATCTTTGGAAAGATACTTAAATTATAAGTTTTTAGAGCAAGGATAGAACAATTAGAAGGATATAAAGAAATTCGTGTAATTTTGTTATTTCTAGTAGATTATGAACGATGTGATATACAATATCTTTTTAGCTTTGAACTTGATTATATGCAATATTAGGTTAATATGTGCCTTGTTGCATGATTCATCCATTTCCTAAAATATTTAGCTAAGATGTTCCTACTAACCTTGTGAAGTGGTCAGATTACAACGAGCATCTTGTAAGACGTGGTGAAATACTACTGGGTTTTGACGTTATAGACAACTGGA
>JBGTFK010000151.1:0-13592 GCA_041747305.1 Candidatus Nitrosocosmicus sp. | reverse complement strand
CCTGACGCTACTTTTCCAGACTATTTTGATAAGCTACTCGATAATATTGACACCCGTATGAATAAAAATATATCATTTAAAATTGAAAAAGTAAGCCACGAATTTCGTCGTGGTGTAAATAAAATGCTTAAAATAAACAAGATAAATACTTTATTACACAAGACTATCTTCCTGTTTGTCTAATTTTTTCATGGTTTCTAATTCCTTCAAATAGTATCTTAGTTCTTCTATTTCGGAGTTTATCCTGTTGAGATCTTCAAATTTTTCTACTATTAGTTTCCAGAATTCTTTTTTATCTATTATATTGTTGTTGTTGTTTGTGTTTATATATATGGTATTATCCTTTTTAATGGATTTGTAGTCTAGTAAATAACTGTTATTAAGTGAAAGTATCAGATCGGTGATACCTGTTATATCATCGTTGGTTAGTCCCTGTGAATACAAAAATGCCAAATTAGGAGCAACAGGATTTTGTAAAGCCAGATAACGTTGATTTTCAGCTACTTTGTTTTTTAACTGTTAATACTCATTTTGCATTTCTTTTATTTTTGATTCTAGACCAAGCTTGGTATCGTAGTCTTTTTCAAGTTCTTTAAAAAATCTTGGTACTGCTTCAGTGGGATCTATGCTGTTGGCAGCTGATACTTCAGTGATTAATCCGTTTAGTTCTTTAAGTTTTGGTAATCCAAAGCCTATCTGTTGTAATTGATAAAATGTTTTCATTGTTTGTCTGTAGGAATATACTTGATCCTTTAACTGAATTATATCGTTTAATAAATATTGTTTAGTTTGATTAATTGAATCCATCTCTGTTTTCAAAAAGGATCTCTGTTCTCTAAATGATACAAAATCTTTGTATTCGGTTACTATTTGCAATGCATTATAGTCATAATCCCTAAAATCATTGATTGCTCTTGCAAATGCTTCAAATTCTTGTTCTATCACTATGTTGAATTTATCGCGTAATTCTTGTTTTAGTGTATTATACCATTGGAAATAAGAAAAGGCCTTCTTCTCTTTTTCGATTGTGTTAAAAAGGTTAGCCTCTGTTTTTTCCCTTTGTTCGTTTAGTCTACTTATTTCTTGATTGATATCGGTCTTTGTGCTTGCTAGCTGTTGTATTTCTTTCTTTTTCTTCTCAATAAAATATGTCACTTTAGAAATTAGGGGAATCACGTTGTTTATTTCGTCATCCAATAGCTCTTCTTTTGGAACGGTTTTTACATTCGAATCATCAGTATCATATTTTTGATAATTGTGGTGATTAATGCTTTGTTTCATTGATGGTTCTGATAAAACTGAATAAAAATAAAAAAGATCTATTATCCATTCAATAAGTATGGTTGGCTTTATGCCGTGATATTTACAGTTTTTGTAGATGGCGTTTATAAAATAGGTGATTTGACACCCTTTAGCGCTTGAAATCTTGTTTTCTTTGGTTAAATTGGTAGAGAGAGTCGGTGAACCAGCATCCGTAGTTTGAGTAACTGATCTGATAAGATCCAAAAGATTAGGAGATTGTCTATTTTTTTTCAATTCAAGTTGATCATTGTATACCTCGTCATCACTATCCTCTATCTCCACTTCTGTTTCGATTTTCCTATTATTTACCTGCATTTGTAATCTTGATGTCTCATCCTCCATGTCCTCATCAAATTCATCATAAACTCCCAACTTTTTTAGAAGGTTTGTTACTCTAAAGCCCCTGACACAATCTTGGATGTTTATGCCTGATTTTCTAACTTCATCCATGAACAATCTAATTTCATCTATATCTGTGCCTTCTGTATTAGATCTCCAATCCTTCACTATCTGGCAAACGGCTCCCTTGGAGAGCGGTTTTTCTTTGACTATTTCGTTCATTGAGTATGCATGTAGGTACATTTGAATGACCTGAAACTTGAGAAGCGGAGTCACTTTGGTCAATAGAAAATATATTCATCATCTACTTATAAAGATGGTCACTATGTCGGTCAAAGTGGTCACAAAGATGTTCATTCCGGTCAATAAATCGGTCAATCGAAAATTAAGATAAAATGTGCTTATCTGGTCGTTCATTATTTCAATTAAAATGCTTTAATTAATTGAGTAATTCAGATATCTTATACGAAATCAAACATAAACCGTTGAAATATGATTTTAGGGGGTTACTTGATGAAATTAGTAAGTTTTGTTCTAAATATAATGCTCTGGTGCTCTTAGAGCATAGATAAATTGTTGGGTCGGCCGATTGCATACTGTGTTTCTATGCGAAGTTTGATTTTGATCTAATATCTCCATTTACATGGTCTAGATCAGACTTGATCTTGTTCCATTTTATATAGACAAAGAATGTCAATAAGTCGACACCAAAATAAATTCAAATTTATGAAAATAAATAGATTAAATCGGAAAAGTCATCATATATAGGCAAACAAAAAAAAAGAGACTAATCATCTTTTTACAATAAGAAAGCTAGATAACTTTTTGAAACACCCGCTAAATACCATATCTTTTCAATGGAAAACATGAGTAAATTAATGACTGGAATTCTCTCCGTTCTTATTGTAACAGGTATATTGGGTGTTTACATCCCAAATGCTTTGGCAACATTGGGCACACCATTGGAAATTTGTGGCGGAAATAGTGCAGCAGGCCAGGCAGGTAATAGTGCTGCTGAACAGGAAACAGAACAAGGGCAGGCAGGAGACACAGGAGCACAATCTATTTCACCAGAATTTAATGCATTGACAGGAAATAACCTTGGCGTTGAAGCACAACAAAATGGTGATTGTATACCAACATTTGACCAACCACCTAGTGATTCGACAGTACCAATTCCACGAAATTAGAGAGATAGAAAAACAGACAAAAACAACTCATTAAATAAAGGTGGTTAACCTCCTTTTTTTTCTTTTTTTTGTAGCGATTATAAAGTTAGTTCTAAGAAGTATTGATTGATATTCATAACTGACCAACATCCTATAATAGGTTGCAGTCTCAATTAAGATAACGCAACATCTTTTAAAAGGCACAAAAAAGATATTTGAATAATGATAAATATTGGAAAAAAGATATTTGAGGAAGTAGATGTTCCAACCAATAGCAAAATTATTTCAGAGGATAAAGAAAGATTAATAACAGAAAGAGAAAGCAGCTGGACAGGTACTATCAAAGGAATAGACTCGTTTCCAAATGGCATAATAAAAGGTCATGGAAATTCAGTTATTTTTGAAAATGGCATCTCTATTTCTAACTGGCAAGGCATTTTAACCACAGAAAACGGGCAAGAAATTTCGTTTGTTGGAAAAGATACCAGCAAGAATGGTAAATACTATGTTCTAAGAACATATTTTACCCACAATAAGGAGTTAAAAGATCTTGACGGCATGGTCTGTTTTTTAGATGGAGTGTTTGATTCCAAAAATAAATCATATAGTTGTAGTGGATACAGACTAATTTAAAAACACGTTTGAATTCCAGCTTCATCCGACTGACGGCGACAGCAGATATTCTCTATTAATTTTGTAAATCAAAAAAAAATAATCTCAAGTTAAGCAGGAGTGACAAATTCGTTTGCAAACAATGAACGTTTTTATTATTATTATTTGTCACAACTCCTATCGTCTTTGCTATCTCGAGATTAAAAACCGATCATCATTAGCAAATCTAGTCCGATTTGAATCATATCATAGTGTAAAACTAGGACAATTACACCCCTCAACTTTGCAAAAAGGAGGAGCATCCCCCATACCCATCGAAACATGAACAGATTTTGGATGGTTGCATGCTTTACAAGTTACAAAGTCTTCAGGTCTACTAATGCTCATACATATTGATAAGTATTATTTTATAAAAAGCATATACCATTTCAGATATATCTACTCTGAAAGTATTTCTATTAATCATATAAATGATAGAGCAGACCAAAAAATACAAAAAAAAGAGTTGTTCGTGTGTTTCGCTACTTGTTTGCCTGATACAGTCCGAACACGTTGCCCTCAGTATCTAAAAACATCTCATAATATCCCATATTCGGGATTTCTGTTTTAGGTACAATGATCTTACCTCCTGCCTGTTCAATTTTTTGAGTATATTCTTCTATTGAATTAACAGTAATGTAATTAGTAACTTTATGTTCCGGGGATTGTCTTTTCATCATTCCTCCACTCAATCCTTTGTTCCCATTCTCATCTTTTGTCTCAACAAACCAATAATCTTTAGAAGGGTCTTCAGGATTTCCCCACTTCTCCATTTCCCATCCAAATACCTCTTTATAGAATTTCCTTGCCCTTTCTACATCATCAGCAGGAAATTCAAAGTGTTGAATAGTAGGCATTATCGTCCTGTCTCCTTTACCATCGATAGTATAATTGTCTTTGTAGATACTAAAGAATTGTTCATGTGATGTTTACAAAGTCAATAGTATAAAAATTAGTAAGGGATCAAACGTATAGTATTTAAGCACAATACAAATTTGTCTGTATCATAACACTCCAACACCTACTCAAAGATCTTGCAGATAGTCTTGTTCCAGACGGTTTATGTTGCAACCAATCCATTGAGATTCCTTATATATTTAGCTTTTTACATTATACTAGAAGGAAATAGACTAGAGAATTTGTTTAAAAAGCTGTTTGCTCTATAACCCGTGTAAATATCCATCCACGATCAGATTCGCTCCTCAATCTTGTTAGATTCCTTTATTTAGTTTTATTCCAAAAACCCCCTTTAGTTCATCACAGAATTATTCGATTCCATTAATAGGATCTAGCCTTGATGATTCTAAAAAAGAAATATCTCTCGCCAATTTTTTTTAAAGAATTGAGTATGAATTGTGAAAATAATATGACAAACGAAATTAAGATGTCAAGTATAGTATTTCTATGGAAAATGTAAACCCTATTCCAAAGGGATACGACAGAATAATTCCGCATATTTTTGTGAATGATTCCGCAGCTGCCATCGAATTTTATACTAAAGTATTTGGTGCAGTTGAAGAGTATCGTCACTCGATTCCTGGAAATAAGAATAAAGGAAATAAAGAAAAAATTGTTCATGCGGTAATAAACATAGGAAAATCAAAAATCATGTTAGCCGATGAATTTCCAGAAATGTGCGATGGGCACGTTAAGGCGGGTGAGAAAATAGGAACACCAGCCACAATAGGAGGAAACTCAGTATTTCTTAACATGTATTTTGAGAATGTTGATGATGTATTTGAAAGAGCTAAAACGGAGGGAGCAACTGTGATTATGCCTTTAATGGACGCGTTTTGGGGAGATAGATACGGTCAATTCAAAGATCCATTTGGACATGTTTGGGAAGTTGCCACTCACAAAAAAGACATGACAAACGAAGAATTAGAAAATGCGGCTAAAGAATTCTTTGAAAAAATGGGGAAGGGAACATGAGCTATGGAACTTACTTTTTTTACCTCATGCATAATAGCAAGATAGCAATAATCCATCCATCCATCAGAATAAAACGCATATAGAATTATTTTAAACCAGTCCTTTCTTTTTACAAGATTTGGACATCCATAATACTACACTAAGAAAATGCTTGGGACATATACCGAGAGGACATCCCTCCTCATTTAGATACGCAAGCACAATGGAGATACATATAATGATTTGTCAGTATGGATAAAGTTAAAAAAAGAAATTAGATCTAAAGCTTTTTCTGATCTAATAATTATACGGAGGCAGTAGTTACTGCAGGTTGACTATCAAAAAAGAGAGCCGACGAAGAAGATAAACATTCTCTCTCAGCACCATCACCACTTTCTACTGCGTTGACTTGCTGAATTGTAGACGAAACACTGATTGCTCCGGGCGTTATTGCAGCTAGTGAGAACAATGTCACGACTGCCAGAAGGCCAAACACCAAAATTTTTGGACTATTCATCATATAAATAAACTCATGCCAATATTTAAGATTGATGGCAACCAGCAAGAGATTTATTCCTTCGATAACGGAATAAGACATCTAAAAAATGAAAATTAATGCATATATGCGTGTAGACCCAGGGACATGGTTATTGGCCCAGCCCATATTAGAATATTTTGTTACATTGTTAAAGGTCAAAAGTAAATGTTCTTTACAAACAATAGATAAATTAAACAAACCATGCAAGTTAGTGTTCCTTTATAAAGTCTTGAAATCAAGTATGGTGGTACGTTCTCACTATACGTGACTGCTATAAAATTTTAAATAATTATTCCCCCGATAAATGATCCGAGGTATCATGATTCACTTGTTTACTCATATCTACTAGATTCAACAAGTCATAAAAAAATATACAAGTCGGGGGTTATTCTTACTCTTTCAATTTGGAAATGAAAACAGATAGTTTAAAGGGCATTGTTAGAATATCCGCCTCATCAATCATTGCAGACTTTAAGATATTCTTTGGTAAGGATTCCATTGGAGTTGTTGTAACCATAATTATTCGTTGAGTAGGGCTTATATCATGTATCATTTTTGCTAGGTCAAGACCACCTAAACCTTTTAGATGAGTATCCAAAATTACCACATCATAGGGTCTCCCTTTGTTTTCCTTCTCAAGAAAAACCTTAAAGGCCGTCTCACCATCAGCGACTGTGACCGACCTTACTCCCAGCTTTTCTAAAAATGCCTTAAACAAGGATAGAATATCGGGTTCTGGTTCTGCAATTAAGATTCGAGATGGTTCAAATTCTTCTGGTAACGATTTATTGGGCTTACTATCTTCAAGTTTGATTGATGTTCTTTTGAAATCATCGGATAAATTGGGATCTGCAATAGTGACAGCTAGACTAGATGCCTTTTCCTTAAACCCAACAATTTTAGCGTAACCCTTGTAGAGTTTTTGCACAGGTTTTTCAAATGGGTGTTCCCGTTGTATTTCACATTCTACAAAGTTCACAACCATTTCATTCACCTTAGTATACAAAGATATAATCAACATAGGTTAAATACATCGCTTTAGATCAAATTATCAAATTTACTAGTGTAAAACATACTGCTAAAGATGAGGATCGCTTTTATAAGGGCATTTAATCCCAGCCCCATATACACAAAATAATAAAAGTTTACACCAACTTAGCGGCTTTGCAATCAACGAATCATAAATTGATTTACTAAGCTATCAATACAGGTGGCCATTATTACAGGTAACCTATGAACTTGATTTCATTTTTAGTCAGCACAAACAGACCAGCTTAGATGCTCCAAACCTCAACGCGCATGATATAATTGATCAAAATATTTCAATTGAATCAACATAGTGATACTTTTCCCACCCACCCTAGACAGATAATTCCCAGTTGGATAAATAAAAATAGCGTCAAAATAAGATAAATAATTATGTGTAAACCAACCAAAATAATTTAAATCTGTGAATAAAGATTTAGAAATAACAAAAAGTATAATGACGCATATACATCTGATATTAGGAAGCGAACCTGAGAAAAATCATACTTTTAATTCCATACAGGAGTTATATGATAAAATAAATGCGAGCCTCGAACCCTATGATACAACCGAAGAAGCTAGTTATCATAGAAAGGAACTACTATACACATTTGACAAAAACGTTGAATGGATGAAAGTTAGAAAAATAATCATTTCTGATCATGATAAGAAAAGTGGCACTTTGGGTATTAAAATAGATAAAGAAAAGTTGGTTAAATATATTATAGATCCTGAGACGCCTTTGATAGAGACAAATGAAGATAATGATAGATAAATTATGGCAAGGTCATTACTATTGCAAAATTATGATTTAATTCGTTCTTTACACCACTAAATCTACTATCTTTTTGCAATGGTCAATAGGTAACCCAATCCTATACTATTGTCAAAGACATATGGATCTATTACTTTCAAGAAATCATCTCTAAGTGAATCGATTTCAATAGGGTCACCACGATTCTTTAATATTTGGATAGTATTGATTAACGGTCCATATTTTGTACTCATGAACTCCCAAAAGTGATTGGGACTAAGAATTGGAAAGAGTGCCGTCCCACGTTCAAAATGCACTTTTGTTACTTCATTTAATCGTTTTTCTATCACTTCAGGAACACCCCAAAGTATTGGGGAGGGCGGACTGTCAACTGGTCTAGGCAAATATTTTCCATTTACTTTAAATATTGACCCAATCGCAAGTTCGGGCGGCCAAGTTGCGAATCCAATCCTGCCACCTTTCTTTGTTACACGAATCACTTCTTTGGCAACGAGGTCTGCTTGAGGAGCAAACATGTGTCCAAAGGTTGAAAGAACAACATCAAAAGATTCGTCCTCAAAGGGTAAATTCTGGGCATCACCCTCCTTCCAAGTTATCCCATCGACCTGGGCAATTTTCGCTTCTTCTACAGCAAGATCTAAAAGTTCAGCCGTGATATCAATTCCTGTCACATTTGCACCCTTTCTTCCGGCGGTAATTGCAGTGTTACCATTTCCGCATGCGATGTCAAGCACATCCTCTCCAGAGTGAACATTTAGTGTTCTTACCAAGTGAGAGGATATTGAAGGAAGCATTGTAGAGATGCTACGGTAATCCCCTAATTTCCACACATTCCCTGGTTTAGTATTTTGCAGTCCTCCTTTGTCACTTGCTATGTTACTTGATATGTTACCTGCTATTTTACTTGCTTCATTCTCTTTATTTGATAGACCTAGTTGGCTCATATTATGATATCACGATATCATTCTATAAATAGTTTTCTATTGATGATATCTAGATATCACCACTTATATTGATCTAACGATTTCATAAAGGTAGATGACTCGCAACATGATTATCAGAGGCTTCGACGACGAGATTCACTCTCAACTAGGCGATCAATCAAAAAAGAAGGGTGTGTCCATAAATTCAATCGTAAAGGACGCCGTAGATCAATGGCTAAAAAAGCAAGATGAAATCCCAAAACGCCACCATCTACTTCTATACGATAATGTAGAGTCTGTTATTCGAATGATCAAGTCATTAGATAAATTGACCAAGGAAGGTGAATGGTTTAGATGTTTCGTCCGTTCTTCTAATTCTTCAATTACCGAGATACTAGAAAAACTAGACTGGTTTGACGGGACATTAACACCATACAAGTCAGCTCAAAAAGATCCACTGAAACATCTTAAAGATATATTGCAAAACATTTCCCAGAATTCTGATAATAAAGAAATATGTTTGCTTGATTTCCTCATCAATGACATTGCAGATTCATCAGTCAAGGAAGCATGCTATCTAGAAAAAGAATATGACAAGAACAGATTAGAGGGCCTGGTATTTTGTGCGTATGAGTTGAATAACCTATATAAAGCTTCTACAACAGAAATGATAGAAATGTTCGAGTTACATGATCAAGTATTTATCCTCAATAATGATCAGATTTACAAATTGCATCTGACCAAAGAAAATATGCATAAACTTTTCTTGAGCTAGTAATATATATACATGAATAAGAATTAAACAAGTTCTTTATTGACAAGTTGATATTAAAGAATAAGAAGATAGTGCAGAAATTAAATAAGAAATAATAAATAAATGTGTATTACAATATTAAAAAAATATCATATTCAGTCAGTCCAAACAGTTTGGATACCTTTTTTAGAAATAGTCAACCATTGTTGCGGGTCCGCTGCGGATTCATTACAAATACTAAGATAATAAAATTCAATGTTTTTCAATAGATTGTAAAATCAAAAAAAAGATTTATTGTTGGCCTAATGCCAAGTTGCCTAATTGTTCTTGCAATTGTATGTTTACATTGTTACATGATGCGAATGTGATTTCACCAGATACACATTGTGCATTTTGTTCGCTTGCTTGCCCTTGTTCAATTGATTGTTCTGCATCGTTAGATTTCTTCTTTCCACCTGCATATGCATAGTTATCGCCAAAGGCTACTACTGAACCAACGAGAGCTGCAGCAATAAACATTATTGCAAACACTCCAATCTTACTAGTTTTTGTTATGTTACTCATTTTAATCATAATGTATAGATGAAATTTATTATATCATAGTTTGGATACACATTCCTGTCATATTTCTATAAAATACTTAACCAGTAGAATATTCTGATATATGATTTTGTAAAAATATTCGGATGATTATGTAACACGAATGTATCGATTAGTCACATCACATCACATCAAACCACATCAAACCAAACCACACCAAACCACATCCTATCGAATTAGGCTACCATAGAAATTTAGAAATGTCGAACTCCAATTAAGGTTTCTTTATTCCTATTTGAGACCGCCTTATGCTAGTTTTATAAATTATGATCACAATACAACATTATAGAATGGAATTAACGAAAGTCGAGAGAGAAAATAAAGTGTATGTAAATGATAAAGCAATTGTCCTTGATAAGAATACTATTACTGCATCAGAATTGTTGGAATTAGCTGGATTTTCATCTCTTGCATACAATATCTACCTGGTTATGGATAGAAAGAGAAAGAAGAGCAAATTGTTGGGGGATAATAAGAAAATTAAGATTGAAACAGGATTGCGCTTTGATGCAACATTAAAACAGAATTAGCTATGGCAATATAATAAGATTAGAGCGTATTCTTTAGCTCCAGTATTTTTTCTCTTCTTTTCTTTACTTTTTATTAAACTTTCGCAAGGAAAAGATATACTAATATGCCTTTGTTGCTATTGTTAGCAAATAACCTAATCGCACTATATTATCATGTATGTATGGTTCTATGGTTTTAAGATATTCTTGTCTAATCGATTCTATTTTTTCTAATTTATTCTCGCTCTCAAGCGCCTGAATTAATTGAATCATTGATCCTGATTTTGTTGTCATCTCCTGCCAATAGTGGTTTGGACTAAGAATAGGATATTCAATGGTATCTCTTTCAAAAAATATATCCTTAACGTCATGCAATAGTTCCCGGATGATGTTTGGGATTCCCCACTGTCCAGGAGACAGAGGAGTCGGCGGCTGCGGCTGCGGCGGCGGTGATTGGTTGTTTTGAACAGGTGGTACATACTTTGAGATCGTTGCGTACATTCTTCCCCAAGCAAGCTCTGGAGGCCATGTAGCAAACCCGATGCGTCCACCTTTCTTGAGAACCCTTTGCATCTCATTTGCCGTTGCCTTTTGATTTAATGCAAACATGTGACCAAATGTTGATAATACAATATCAAATGATTCATCTTCAAATGGAAGGCTTTCAGCGTTACCCTCTCTCCAGTCTATACCGCTAACTTTTGATATAGACTCCTCCTCTTTTGCTTGTGCTAAAAGTTCAGGTGTAATGTCTATACCTGTCACCTTTGCACCGGCTCTGCGTGCAGTTATTGCAGTGTTACCAAATCCACAAGCTACATCTAAAACCGAATCTACAGGTTTAACACTAACAAGTCTTACTAGCTTAGCAGAGACTGGAGAAATCACTTTGCCAATACTTCTATAATCACCTAAGGCCCATCTTTCTCTGATGCTCTGGTTTGAATTAGTCAACCTAAAACCATACCTCAGTATAGTCTGATAAACTTTAATGTCGTATTTATGATGATATATAGTAAGAGAATCTATACCATATATTCTTGGATTAATTTCCCATTGCTATCTACAATTACATCATGATTATGAATGAGTCTTGAAAGAAATGCATTAAATGGATATTGATCAAGTAATGACTTTGGATAGGGACAAACATATGAACCGTCAAAAGGTTTTTGGTGCCACCAGTTCTCCAGATTTATGCATTCCTCAAAATGCTTATTCTTTAGCAGCAGAGTAGACCAATCTGCAGTTAAACGTATGTGTTTATCTTTTCTGTTCTTGTCTTTATTGGCATTACAAATCATTTCTTCTTTTAATAAATTAAAAGATTCCAAATTTCCTACCATTGCATTAACATAATAAGGTACCAAGTCTACAATAATCAGATTCCTTTTTTCGAGATTTTCTTGATAATTTGTAATTTGTGATGAAAAGTTTTCTAAATAGCCTTCGTTTGTTAAACTAACAGAGGCATGAACACATATCTGACCTCGCTTTAAGCCTTCATTAATGTATGCCGAAATCGCCTTATCTAAATCATCCTGCTCATCATACAAAAGAATTACATGCATGTTAGTACTAGGAGTAATCAACGCATCATAGTTCATTTCATTTATCAATGTATGATTCTTTACTAATGTTCTAAAAGCTTCTGGACTTATCTCTTGTATCAATCCTATTTCATAAGCACACAAAGTATATGTTGGACTGGATGCACCTTTTTGTGTTGACTCATAATTGAGTAACGCTTCGTAATATTTCTTCTCAAAAAAAGGCTTCATATCATAAAAAGCTCGAAATCTTTTGTCGCCTTCCATTGGTAAGATAAAGTCACTACTCTTACGATTGTCTTCATTCTCAATTTTAGTATCTTTATGAATTGGAGAAAGACTTTTACTCATGGTCATCCCATCAGTGGGCGACACCCTACCGTTTTCTAACATGTCGCCAGAAAAATACCATTGGGTACTCGACAAGATAGTAATTGTTCCATCATTTACTAATGTAGAGATGTTGAATCGATATTGACAAATCTTTTTTAACCTTTCGATCACTTCTTCTTTAGAAAGATCATCGGTTACAAACAAAATAGATTCATCATTTTCCAAACCCTCAATCAAAAATTGAAAACCGGCATCTAACTTCTCTTGACTATCAGAATAAATAGAAAATGTATGTGAAACACCATCATTCTTTTTTGGGTTTATATACATTAATTGTCAAGACTTTACACTATTCTATTGTGCATAGCAAGTATATGTGCATTATTAAGAATATAAAAAAGTATTTTCGAAATTGTAGGAAAAACCGTAATGTGATCTAGCTCTCCTTTAAGTATGGTTATTTTTCAATACCTACATTATCATACGCCTAGGCCAGAGCTTGACTATTCAAAAGATCTCCTTGATTTAGATTTTGACTTGGATTTCCAATAGCTGGAGGTAGATTAGCAAACTGAGTTTGATCAGTTATTACGCTACCAACAGGAACAAGTGGATTATCTGGTATTTCAACTCCCATCACAATGCTACCAAGCCTTATGACAACATTATTACCCATTTTTGAATCAAGTAATGCACTTTTACTCCTACTATGGAATTATTTCCAATCCAAACAGGTCCGTGGACTATTGAATAATGGGCTAGACTCACTCACATTGCAGCTGATGAAATAGCCTGCCCATGATCAAACCTCGTATCATTTCCCAGTAATCCGTCTCCATTCTGAGAGAACCTTTTGTTATCATTATTTACCCCATCTTTAACAGCATCAATAGCATGCGGTATGACTCCATCTTGCATGTTAGAATAATCTCCGATATGAATTGGAACACCTTCGTCTGCTCTACAAACAGCTGTAGGGCCCGCTTATTTTGAAATGGCACATATTTTTCATCGTAATTGTAGGTTTTAGTACTCAGAGAGCCAGTAAAATAACCATTTATAGGTTAATTATGCCTTGTTGCATGATTCATCCATTTCCTAAAATATTTAGCTAAGATGTTCCTACTAACCTTGTGAAGTGGTCAGATTACAACGAGCATCTTGTAAGACGTGGTGAAATACTACTGGGTTTTGACGTTATAGACAACTGGA
>JBGTFK010000150.1:0-4158 GCA_041747305.1 Candidatus Nitrosocosmicus sp. | reverse complement strand
TTAATCTCATCCCATAATTCATCAGGAATCTTAAGTATGACGGGAAGTTCTTTATTACTCTCCTGAAGGATACAGGTCATACCATAGTAAGAAAATCAACAAGCTATAATCCTATCGAATTTTGGGATAGGCTCTTAGTTTAGGAATGTTGGAGGTATTTGACCTATCAGTGTTAACAATGGATAAAAGGAAAAGTAGTTTAAATTTCCTCTTAATTATGTTTAATTCTTGTATCCATCCGATAAATTAAGAAGGAATTTTACAGATTAAAAATGGCTATATGTCATGCCATCATAATTTACTAGTTTTATATGTTAACTTCCTCAATTTAGAAGAAAAATAATGATAAAGCAAGAAACACACCAGCTTCAACCCAGATTGCCTTAAGTCATTTAATATTCTTTTTAGTCATTAAAAAAATAGTCGAAATATCTAATTCTATTTGATACGTGATTTATCCATATTTATATAAGCGACGTTGAATAATATGTCTTTATAAAATTTTCAAGGCCATTTTGCAGGTTTATCCTTGGAATATACCCTAACAGGTTTCGAGCACTGGATATATCAGAGACACTATGCATAATATCTCCTGTGCGAGCTTCAGCGAATATCGGATAAATTTCATTTTTGCCCAGTACCTTCTTTGCAAGTTTAAACAAATCTAGAATTGATGTTGAAACGCCAGTACCAATGTTGAAAATTTCACCTACAGCATTATTGGATTCCATAGACAGCATATTACCATACACTACATCCACTATATTTACAAAATCCCTTGTCTGCGACCCATCGCCATAAATAACTGGGGATGTATTATTCACCAAACTATAAGCAAATACAGTGATTACTCCACTATACCCATTACTCCGTTGTCTAGGACCATATACATTAAAATATCTTAATGATACATATTTTAATCCATAAGTTTTCCAGTAACCGTGAAGATAATTTTCTAAGGATAGTTTAGAAGCACCGTATGGGGAGGATGGTCTGCACATTAGATTTTCTTTTAATATATCATTTGGAGTGTCCCCGTACACTGCTGAAGATGATGCAAAAATAATCTTTTCTACTCCGGAATCCAAACAGAAATCCATCACTTTCATGCTTGAAGCAACATTTGAATCAAAAACCTTCTCAGGATTACTGACTGAATCGGCGACACTACTTATTGCAGCTTCATGGAATACGGCATCCAAGTCCTTCAAATTTTTTAATAAGTCCTTAATATGGGAAATATCGCCATTAATGATATGTAACATTGGGTTGTGCAAATTATCTTTTAAGTTATCCAAATTGCCGCTAGAAAGGTTATCTATAATATAAGTTTCAAATCCTTTATTTAATAATTCATCCACGATATGACTTCCTATGAACCCAGCCCCACCAGTAACGAGAACACGTTGTATTGATCCCAAAGCTAGATAAAACTATTGATTATTATAAAAATGTTCTTTATTTTTAAATATCATTCAGATATCTGATAATAATTTTATTTCTATTTACATATTAAAAATTTACTTGGATACTGTAATATTATTTTCATAACTAAATAAAACTAAAATATACTTTTATTTTTCCATTAGGTAAATAATTTTTATATTTTATTAATATTCGTACATATATTCAAATTTGGTTTAACAATAAAAAACAGTTTATTTTAGTTTAGCTCCACTATTTTAGTATTATAATTTTGGGAAGATTGATTTAATATATATGAACTTAGGGTTTCTAGGAGAACTTTTCTGATTGTTTGTAGAATTCATACGCGTTTAGAAATGTAACTTTTTCTGTCTTGGTATGCATCACTGTTTGACTTGAACTGTTGCTATATTTGGCAAGAACAAATCAGCCCCGCCTGCATAAGCAGTAGGAATCACCAGTCTTCATAATTTATAAAGCTTTTGCATTACCATGTCTAGTCACAGCTCTTGTTCCTTCCAGAGGCTCAAATATAAGACCATGCTTGGTATCATATAAAATAAACCACATTAACATAATTATTAATTTGATTAGCTGAAGGAATTTTACAAATTTGGTTATAGGCTAATCTGAAGAGAATTTGCAATAGCCGGCATTTGAAGTAAATATCCTAATGAATTCGATTTTAACAATTTCTATACGAAAAGGCGAAAGATTTTTCTTCTAAGGAATAAACAAAGTATTTCACTATTTAAAAAAGTCCACGGACTAGTTTTTAAAAAGTAAATGCAAGAGAATCATTAATTGCACTCTTAACCTCAGATTAACATCTGTCCCAGATGCTTTAAACACTTAAGGACAAATACCATGGTCTCATCTATGTCAGAGATATGGATTGACAAATTTCTATTTTTCTTTTTCACCTTTAAGCTTACTGTGTAAAATGTTGGATATGAGACCCCTCATATTATGTGGAAGAATTTTCATGATATCTTCAGTATCTTGCGAATCTATTAATTTGAGGGCTATAAAAACCAGATATGACAAGACCAATATAATAACTATCGAAAATACCGAGTTAAAGTCAAGTATTTTTAGTGGAATTGCTATCATTATTGGTACCATAAACATAACAAGGATTTGTTTATAAAAAATCTTAATTTTAATATTTTTTGCATACAAAAGAGCAATAACTGCTCCGGCTATTGAACCAATTAAGAAGCTTAATGCTGCTCCATTTCCACCCAAGGTGGGAACAAACAAGAAATATAACATAACCCTTGGAATGCTTGTAACTAAACCCAGCAGTAAAAACTTGCGATCATTGCCATAAGAGTAAATCAAAACTCCAATCCCTGTACTTATGCATGTTGGTAATGAACTCAATGAGAGAATCTGCAAAGTATTGGAACCTGTAGCATAGCCGGATCCGAATAAGGATAATATATCTGCAGCATAAAAGACAAGGATATTGGATATGGGAATAGTCATAAGCAATGATATCTTAATCAGCCTCCATGTTGCTCTCTTTTTACCGTCTTTTATTGCACTTATGGTAGGAAAAGCGATAGATGATAGTACGGAAGCTATTACCATAATACCAGTTACTATTGAAAAGGCGATAAAATAAATTCCAGCATTACCGGACCCCGCTGCGACAAAAACTGTTATTGTTCCTAACTGAGAACCTACAGTTGTTATTACAGAAGGAATCCAAAATGTGGTACTTGCAACTAGAATATCTTTAGTTGCTATAAATAGCTTGAGATTAGGTACAATTTTGTAAACTTTGTTTTTGATAGCAAATGTAAATATCAGTGTTGACAAAATGGAGTATGCTAAAAAACCGAGAATTATGCCATAAACCCCATAACCTAAAATTACTAATGCTAATGTAACAGACAATTTAACCAGAGTAGAAAAAACAGAGGCTATAGCTATGATCTTAACTTTCAAAGTTGGTATTATAATTGCCCGAAGAAGGTCAGAGATAACCAAAAATACGAACAGTGCAATAGATAATAGGATGTAATCAAAACCGATATCAAAATAGTTCCCTATAGAGTCTCTAAAAAAGAGTATTACGACGCCTGAAATAAGAATCCCCAAAGATGTAATAAGTAATGAGGAATTTATCATGCCTTGAACATGTTCAAATCTTTTTTCCGCAATCCCATTCGCAATATAACGCTGTACTCCACCTGCTACACCTATTGAGGCAAAACTAAAAACAATGGTAGCAAAGGCGATTATCGTTGAGGCTAATCCAATTGATGAAGGGTCTGTTATTTTTGAAAGTATCAACCAGTAAATATAGCCAGAAAATAACATAGTGATACCCTCTACATATAAATAAACTACACTCCTTCCGATCGAATTTTTGTTCATTATTTATTATGACTTCCTCATTTTTCTGTTGCGGTCAATTGTGAATTAATTTTATTGATATATATATTAACAAATAAATTCTAAAATCTCTATTTACTCATGGGTCTTTAATTCACCACGATGATGGATTTTTAAAAATGTCCATTAAAGGAATTGTCCGATCATTTTAATCGTTCACACCTCCTAAAATAGGCCTATCTTGATAAATATATGCCTAGAATTAAAAAATTTTTAGAGTTAATTAAGATAAACAGAAAACATAATCGAGGGCTATTAGTCAAATGGTTAAGTTAACAAATCTATTTAATTCATAGCAAAAGAAAATACCAGAGTTGTATATTACCA
>JBGTFK010000149.1:0-6602 GCA_041747305.1 Candidatus Nitrosocosmicus sp. | reverse complement strand
AAGAATGAGAACATCATTTGTTGGAGCCAGGCCTGCCAAAACTGAAGAACCCGTGAGAATTAGAAATCCTATTGCAAAGATTTTTCTTTGACCTACTATGTCTGAAAGTTTTCCACCTAAAAGTAATAATGTTCCAAAAGTAATAACATAAGCATTAAAAATCCATTGTAAAGCTGTTTGAGTTATACTAAAATGCTCTTGGATGGTAGGCAATGCTACTCCAATGATTGACGTATCAAGTATTATCAAGAATTGAGCTAGAGATAATATCGATAGCGCCTTCCATCTGTTAGGGTTTGCTGATGATGTCGATGACGATGTCGAACTAGGAGAGGAAGATGCAAGAGTCATTATGCTATCCTCCCTTGTAAATTTTGTAATGACGATTTTATCGAATTCTTACGGTCCATTGTTTTGCTTTTTTCTTTTGTAGTCATATCCATTTTCCTTAGCAAGAATATATAGATAAGATAGTGACTTTACATTTGTAAAGAATACTAAATGCACATCCAGTTCACATTTGTAAAGCCTAGTGCTTATGTATCTGTTTATAGTAGATACTAGTAATGAACCAAATGAACCGATAATTGTTGTCAGGAAAATGAACGCAAAAGAATGGAGAAAAAGGAAAATAATTCATGTTGTTGCTGCTGTTGCTGATAACAAAAAGCAACTCGAAATTTTTATTTTTGATGTTTAATTATTATTACATAGACGAACTATTCTGAGTCTTATTTCATGATAATCGTGTATTAACTTTAAAATGTGGATGCTAAATATATATTAAAAAAATTAATTATCTTCATCAATTTTTAATTGGGAGCATTTATCAACTTCAATTACGGAAATCTGGAATCGAGTGGATTGAAAATATCGATACCACAAATTGGACAGTGATGCTTTAACCATAGCATGGATACTATATACTAAGTTAAGTAGCATAACTTGGATCAACTACGCATCTTTCTAAGTAATTTTCCTATGCTCTACATAAGGCGCTGAAATAGTTTAACGTTGATAAAAGATTGGACACTTAACTTACATAGATAAATTTAACAATGTGTCTTTACAAGTGTAAAATAACATTAAAAATAATTTACTTATTTAATGGACTATAAGCACCGGGCAATTAGCCAATTCTGATACTTTTCTTGTAACACTGCCAAGTGATTTTATCTTTGAAATACCTTTTAATCTACGGCTAGCGCCCATAACTATAATATCTGTCTTATTGAGGTTGGTAAATTCCAGGATTTTTTCTGCGGCATCCCCAGTTAAACATTTATTATCAATTTCTAGAATTTCTTTGTCGTTCTTTAATTTTTCAATTATATCTTTAGCTCTTTTATTCCAGCCCTTTTCAAGAGCTTGATTTACTTTACTTCTTGCACTCTCAATTAGGACCCTATCATTACCTAAAATTAATGATGCTGGAACCTCAATATTATCGATAACATGCAGTAGGGTTAAATGAGCCTTCAATTGTTTTGTCAGTTCAATAGCCTTTTCAATTGCTTTTTCTGAGTATTCAGTAGCATCATCTGTTACTATGATATTCGATATCATACTTATTCTTATCCTGCTCGTTTATATTAACTATAAATAGCCCGTGATTAGAACTTGTTATAATAGACTGGAACATTATTACTTTTCCTTAAAAACAGCATCACTTTAATTGATAATGCTGCAAAACAAAAAAATCAATATGAATATCAAGTAACATCATGTAATTTGTCATTATAGGACTAAAAAATTATCTGAACGCAATTTATATGCGGGTCGAAGATAAATCTATTGATCTTTTTAGAGTTATAAGATGATATAAATAAACGAATATTAGTTCGTTATATGTGTCATTCGTACTTTTCCATTTCATCTCAGATAGACACCCATATACTATTTTGCATTTGTAAAGGTAGGTTGTTAAATATGTTAGTAAATAATAGAGTGTAAATGACAAAAGACCCAGTTTGTAATATGAACGTCGATGAAAAAACTGCAAAACATGTATCAGAAATTAATGGCAATAAAGTATACTTATGTTCTGCTTCTTGTAAACAACAGTTAGAGCAAAATCCTTCAAAATATGGTCATCATCAGCTTCATCAAAAGGCAACCTCTTATTACAATGTCAATATACAATATGACCCTCAAATCCTGCAAGCAAATTCCCCTACCAATCTTGTTGTCTCTATAACAGAGCGTTCTTCAGGTAATACCATAAAAGAGTTTGAACCTATTCATGACAAACTTATGCATCTTATTATCGTAAGCAAGGATCTTTCTTATTTTGCTCACATCCATCCTACATTTGAAAATAGTAACAATACCTTTGCAATTGATCATAATTTTCCAGAAGCTGGAGAATATAAAGTTTGGATAGATTTCAAGCCAAAAGAAGGCAGTCAAACCCTAGTGACCTTTGATCTTAAGGTAGCAGGTAGCCCTATTCATAATCTAATACCATTAATCAAAGATAGACAATACCTAAAAAATGTAGAAGGTCAATATCAAATTAGTTTAACAGCGCCAAATGAAATTAGAATTGATGAAGATATAAGCATAAACTTTGACATATTCGACGCATCTGGAAATCCAATTACTGAATTAGAACCATTGATGGGAGCCGGTGGACATAGCGTCATTATTAGTAGTAACATTCAAGATTTCTTACATGTACACCCATCCAAGGAAGTACAATCGAATTGGAAAGGCGGTCCAGAAGTCTCTTTTAAAACCAAATTCAATAATGGCGGCTTGTACAAAGTATGGGGCCAATTTCAACATAAAGGAAGAGTCATAACTGTAGACTTTATCTTAGAAGTTGTGTAAAGTCTTCTTTCAGAAATAAATTTATGTGTTATACCACTACCACTACATACACTAATGCTCATAATTTTTTCTACTTCAAATAATAAGATATATTTTATCTCTTGTTTGGTAATGCTATTGGTCATAGGAGTTGGAATATCCTCGTTCACAGACTTGGACAAGAAGTCTTTTTTCCTAAATGTATTAGCACAAGAATTCTCCGAGTCGGTGACAAATTCATCTAGCGTTTCTATATCTCCTGCTGAAGTTAGTAGTAATAATTCTACAAAACAAAACGAGTCAAAAACTGTGATGGCGTCAGGACATTTTGCCAATAATCAGATGGAAGATGGCACAGTAACGTGGATTCAAGGCGGTTTATGGAATTTGGAAATTGATAACTCTACTAATACAAATATAGAAAATTCAAATATGAGTGCAACTTTTGATGCTAATTTTACAATGATTAGACCAGATGGAAGCCTTGATCATAATCATATCATAAGTAATCTAACCTCTGATAACGTCATTTTTGCTGGCAATGATATAGTGGTTACAGGAGTCTCAGATATCTATACAGATAATGGGACCGAATACGTACAGGTTCCTATAACTATCCATCTTATGGGTAAACAGGTATTAGGTTTAATGATTGATGTCAATAAAACTGGTGGTCACTTTTCAAGTTCTAATGAAATGTATGGAACTCTAATTAGCGGAATAGGTCTGGATAATTCTAGTAATAACAACAACAACAACACTACAGCTAATGGTCGCACAACTGAGGAGTCAAATAATTCATCTATTACAAATTCAATGGCTCAAATGATGCATTAAATTTTATTGTTTCAAATTAGAAGGGAATTACAATGATCTGAGTCAGAATAATAATTAAATAAATAACCAAGAATGAATAAGAGACAACTGATTTCTATTCTTGCTTTGATTGTGGTGGTGATTATAGAAAGTGTATATATTGAATTAGCTATAAAACCTCAGAATACTAGTCTGACCTCAAAAAATGTAAATCCTTTTGCTGTTTATTTTCATTCTAATTTGAGTATCATACTTGACAATAAACCAGTTGTAATACCTAGTCAAATAGGTATAAACGAATCATTATGGAAAGATCATTCTTCGGATAAGCATGGAGTTCCGGGTATGCCAATGGATGAAAAAGGAGAAAAGAATATGCCAGGAATGGCTCCCCTATATACTACAAATGATAAAGGGCGAATCACCATTGGTTCAGTTATAGAAAGGGATTATACTCTTGGAGAATTTTTAAAGATATGGGGCGGACTCGATTTAGTGGACAAAACAATAAATGCCACGGTTAATGGTAAGCCGGTAGAGGACTATATGAACATAATCTTAAAGGATAAAGCGCAAATTAAACTGGTTATTTATTCACGCTAATAGATTAATGAAATCGTCATAAAATAAAGATGCCGTTTGTCTTATCTACATACTAATAAATCATCATACGATTATCATTCTCTAGAATGAGAGTAGCTTTTATGTAACTTCAAAAACTCTTATTTTTTAATGGATAATAAAAATAAAATTTCAAATATTCGAATACTCTTCGCTATTACTGGAATAATACTTTCATCGGGAGCCGTTTCATTTGTTTTATCTAACGATGTCTTTGCACAAACAAATTCTTCTGAAGGTCAACCAAACATCAATGCAGAAAGCATTTTTAATACCAAAACAATGACTTTGGGCGATAATATTCAGAATCTCGTTATTCTTATCCCAAATGAAGGTCATCATGCTGCTGGTGAAGACAATGAAGCTCGTTTCTTAGACCAACACTTTGTCCCAGCAAATGCAATAGTTAACACAGGAACTACCGTACAATGGTTTAATGGTGATGCAGGTCACGAACGTACTATAGATGTAAAAGATGCTAGTGGTAATACGGTATTTAACACAGGAGAAATTATTGATAGTCAAGCATCTCCACCATTCACATTCAGTAATCCGGGTGTCTTTAACTATGAAGCAGAAGGAGACCCAGGCGTAACAATGACTGGCGCAGTCACAGTAGAAAATATTCAATCACCTCTAATGCCCTCTACCTCAAATTCAAACTCTAGCAATATTGACACAGTTGGAATTCTAATGGTACCAACGCAAGATATTGACGACTATATTTCACAGATAACGGGTGCAGGAATTACTGTCGACAACACATATGACTTTAAAGACTTGAGAGGAGGGCAAGAAGGAACAGGAGACACACAAACATTAATTGTATGGACTACAGGTGGTAAAGATTTGGGGGAAACACTTTCATTCCTTAGTGAGCTTTCAGCCGATTTACCATACAGTTAACCACTAACTCATATTTTCTTCATTTATTTTAAGCAAGTGAAACAGTTACTATTGTTTAAAATTCTTTGTAATTAAGTTCCTAGTTATTAAAAGTAGCTATTAATATGCAATCAAAAAATAACTTCATCACATATCTTAATCTTACAAGATTAGTAACAAAATATGCAATATTTCTATATAAATTTCATAAATTTTGCTAATCAATATTTTAGGTTTAAAGGCAAGAGAATAAAGTCGATCTAAATATGAGATTGATTTTACCCACGTAGTCTTTTCCAAGACTAACCCAGGTGAAACACCAAGCCTAAATGATGCAAGGAAAACATCCACTAGTATGTATATAACAGTATTTACCATCATGCAAGGATGCAATAATTATTTCTATTCAATCAGACACTATAGAAGATAGCCTGTTAATGCAAGATGCGGGTTCAAATCCCTTTTGATACTCACATTTATCCATATATTATATAGTCAAATGTTAAATAGAGAATTTTCGTTTAGGAGGATAACAAAGTTAAGTCACGTCAAAATGAGGAGGATCAAATAAATAATCATAATGACAATCATAAAAAAGATAAATCAGTAAAAGTATTTGACTGGATTAAGGCAGCCAGGCTAATCAAAGAATACCACATTCAGAATGCTAGTGTAGGATTTGACCATTCAGGGGAAAAACCTTTCACCATTTTGAAAAATGGAAATCCAGTGAAAAACAATAATTATATGATACCGTTGTTTGAAGGAGCCGATCCCGTTCTAATAGACAATGATAGAAGAGAAACAATGAATTGTTTTGTTGTGATACACGAAAATGATGACATTAACTCCATTAACATATACCCGTTTGAATCAGACAAGAAGATGATAGCGTTAAGATGGCCAAAGGAGGCACTCGATATTATTAACAGGCCATTCTATCGCAAGGACATCCAAGAAAGCAAATATTTCCAGCTTCTCATGACGACGTCAAATCCTTTCTTCTATTTTTGGCCATTGTTAGGATTCGTGTGACTAGGATAAATTCCAAATTCAGATAGAAATAATGGTCTTAAAAGAAAATTTGGATACAAGATAAAAGATGATCTTTGTTGTTGTCAACCTCACATGTAAACGAATCCCATCCCCTCCATAGCCACTGGTCCATTTGTGATTACTTTCAAGAACGAAACAACTTATTTGGTTTAGAGTTTAATTATTAGGATAGAAATATAGTTAATGAATCCTTTTCTTGTGGCAATAGCACAACGGAAACCTTCGGACCCGCATCAGAAATGAATGCTTTTCTAGGTCCAATTGATTAATCCATTATCCCTTATGACAATTGAATTAAGACAAAGTCAAAACAGTTTAAACATTAAGAGGAATACTAAATAATATGATTGAATTTGCAAAATTAGGAAACAAAGCAATTTAGATCCTAATAATCATGCATAAATCGTTACCAA
>JBGTFK010000148.1:0-6499 GCA_041747305.1 Candidatus Nitrosocosmicus sp. | reverse complement strand
TGGTAATATACAACTCTGGTATTTTCTTTTGCTATGAATTAAATAGATTTGTTAACTTAACCATTTGACTAATAGCCCTCGATTATGTTTTCTGTTTATCTTAATTAACTCTAAAAATTTTTTAATTCTAGGCATATATTTTTACCAA
Source organism: Candidatus Nitrosocosmicus sp. (assembly GCA_041747305.1). Lineage (GTDB taxonomy): Archaea > Thermoproteota > Nitrososphaeria > Nitrososphaerales > Nitrososphaeraceae > Nitrosocosmicus. The sequence continues at coordinate 6,351 of JBGTFK010000148.1, read as the reverse complement.
ATTTTTTAACTCCACTTCAATACTTACCAAGTAATTTATCGACGATAGAACAGAGTGCTTCGACAATTACTTTACCTATACTCTTCATTGCAAATTAAAACATCAACGGTCCTTTTTTTCTATTTGTAAATTTCACAATAATGAGATAGAAACTGTTAAGTGGATAGGAACTACTTTCCAACATATTGTTTTATATATTCATTGTTTAATTAACTTCATCAAGGGAATAAGCTACCATTGAACGAAAAATTCTTTGTATTATTTTTGGCATTAGCCATTTTAGTCCCTATAACATTTGTTATTAATTCCTATATTTCGTTAAATCCATTTTTTTATATTTTCATTTTCTCTTTAACAGGGATTATAATGTTGATACTATCATTGCGTAACAAGAGAGTATGGGTTCCAATTCTATTTACTTATAATGCATTAGATTTTCTATTTGTTTTTTCAGGATTCATTCTCATAACTTTAATTTTCTTGGATAATTCTTCGCTAGAGTCTGAAATTCTAAAATATTGTCTTTCTTTTATAGTATTATTTTTCTTACCTGGTTGGATGGTTGTCCGATTCCTAAAAATATCTGAGAAATTCCATAAAATCCCGGTTTTGGTCATATCATTTTCAATTAGTTTAGGGCTTACTTCAATAATTTATACAATAATATTGATCTTTGCGGCTGAGCCGTCAGGACTAATAATTTCAATTACTTATAGTTTTTTATCATTAATCCCCATCATATTACGACATATAGTTATTAAAGGATCCGACAAGAGGATATTTGTAAAGAATAGTAAAAAGGACTATAATTTAGTCGAAATTATTACTCTTTTATGGATAACAGCATTTTTTGTCTATTCTATTTTATACATTTATCCAGAGATCATAAACGTTCCTGGGTTTGATATGGTAAGACATTATGCGACTATTTCTACTGTTGATGATCATGCGGATCTTTTTAGAAGTCCTTACCCTTGGTTCCATTTAAGTTTGGGTGCCTTATATGATGTGACTGACTCGGAGATGTGGATATTTCAAACAGGGAATGCATTCATTAGCATAATTCTCATCTTGGCATTCTATTCTATGGCTAAAGTATATCTGTACAAATTTAATAAGTATGCCCATTTGCTATCTACGATCATTTTTGTAAGCTTTTCCGGATTAGGATGGATTTTCTATTACCAGAATGTGCAACCCTTTATGTCATTGAATGAACAATTTGATTTATTCTCTAACGCTTTCATTGCAACATACTTTGATATCGGGGAGGGTCAAGGTCAAGCGTTATGGTTGTGGTTTAGACCTGTAACTATCGGTTTTATTTTAACGCTATTGTTGTTATTTCTGATGAAAATGGAAAATCTGAAGAGATTCACCTACTTGACATTAAGTTCATTAATCATAATAAGTTTAAGTCTCGTTTATTTCCCTGGACTCTTATTATTTGTCCTTCTAATTTTCTGTTTGGCAGTCTTTGTTCCTAGAATAAAATTGCGTGTAAAAGAAATGGCTCTTTCATTAATCTTTTCTATACCAATTGCAGCGTTGATATCCATATCCTACACAATCCTTTTTGGTACTGACGATATTCCATTTAATAAGATACACATGGTAATATTGGAAATTATTTCCTTTGCATGTTTCTTACTACTAATTTACTCCAAAAGAGTAAATATACCCATAAATTTGAATTACAAACGAGCTATCTCAATAGTCTTACTAATCTATGGAATCTTGTTTATATATTGGCTGACAAATATAGACTCAATTAAAGATGATATATTTAAAATCATAACTTTCCCTGGTGGAATTTATTCTGTTCCATTATCCATTTTTCCGGAATTATTGGGCCTCTCTGGATTTCTTTGCATCCCCATTATTGTAATCATACTGATGAATAATAGGAACAACCCATTAGTCATATTCCCTATTGCTTTTATCTCTATGTTAATAGTCGGAAAAATCATTTCATATATCATCCTTAATTTTCAGCTTGTAGACTACTGGGAAAGAAGGTTAATTCCATATTTATGGATAACCGTTTCAATACTCTCTCCCATTGCGATAATTAAACTAGTAGATTTTATAAATGGGATTAAACTTACTAGCAGAAATTTTGTCGTAGTAAAACGTCTAATAACCGTCTTTTTTATATTCTTTTTGGTAATAGGATCAATGATATCCACATTCTTAACTCTTGATTATCATGAGATACTGACATTGTCTAACAGCGCCATTTCAGATAATGAAAGAACGTTGCTTAGTGATGTTACGAAGTTAGATCCTCACTCAACTATTCTGAGTGTTACGCCGAAATCAAAAAGCATGACTGAATATCAACTTTTCAACCATAATGTTGGTTATTACAGCGACCTGATTTGGCCATCTTTAAGTCCTGAATTGCCAATGAATATTCTTAGTGGATTAAACTCCACAGCAATAGTATTTGTTAGTAATCAAGATTTTATCGAGATAACCAATAGGGGCTATTGGAATGGTTACCTGGCATATCATGTGTTAGGAAAAGCCCCTAGCATCGAAAAAAACTCTAGTGTGGGCAAAATTATTGAAATTCCACGACTGTCTCCACCTACTTCTTCGAGTGAAATGGTATTGATTCTTCCTAATGGGATTTTACCATCCCAATACTTTGCCTATGATATATTATCTCTAGGAAAGTACAATTTCACTACTGCCTTGTTAACCGATATTGCAACTATTAAAAAAGCTAAAACTTTAGTAGCTCCCACTGAAGAAATAGCGAATACAATCGTCGAGTTTAGGAATGATTTGAATCTGAATTTTAGCAATCTTATCATATTAAATCTAGATGGCTACGGTCAGATAGGGGAAGTTGATGGAGAACACCTTGACCCTCGCCTTAATTATACAGATACGATTCAATATGAGTATAGCAACAATAATTTTGATAGTAACGTTGTTATGTATTCAAGACAGTATGATAATCCTGCGGATCTTTCAGAATATGACTTTATAAAATTTGATTGGATAGGTCAAGGCAAAAATAACAATCATATTATACAATTTTCATCCAGTTCAGGTGGTACTATCAAATATCAATTTATAGATTCTTGGGAAGGACCAAAGCAGCTACTCTTGCCTATGGATTTGAAGGCTGTTGATTCAGGATTTAATGAGATTTATGCCCAAAGAGACGTTGTCAACAATGCATCTTGGTCTAATATTTCAGAAATTAGTATCTCAACATCGGGTTCATTTACAGACCCTGATCGTAGTATTAATTTAGATAACATTTTATTTGTCTCAGGATTGAGAGCAGAAAATATAAAATTGATCCATAGTAATGATACAATAAAGTTGAATCGTTCAACAATAATACCATCCACTTATCCATCCTCTTATAAAATATCTTCTACCTTTGATAATAATATTCCATATATCCTTCAGCAGCAAGGACCGAACCACAATATTCATTATATAAATGCATTTCCTTTACTGCAAAATTTCAATGACAAAAAAATCTCTTCGTCTGAAATGTACTCACTGTATAGCAAATTATTAGATTGGCTTGAAATCGATATCCCTGTGTACAAAACTTTGGATAAGAGTCCCTACGATTTAGTTAAAGGGGGGGCTGCAGCTTTTATAAATGGAACATTTACTGGTGATGTTACTATGCAATCATCATCTTCAAAAATCAATACAAATACAGTTGAGTCACGAATTAACATTGATGGAACAGATTCTGACCTATATAACTTGTCACAGATTCTTCCATTGAATGTAGATCAGGTAGAAATAAAAAGTAATAGTTCTACTATCTCGGGGGTTTATGGGTTTTATACCATGTCAGTTTTGCCACATGAAACTATCGCGAAATTTAAAGGAAATCCTGCTGTTCTCTCTCTTTTATCTGATAATGGCGAAGAAAGTCTGATTTACGGTGGTAACATTACTATTAAATTAGACAATGCAGATATTTTATCTCGACATCCAAAAGTTATTGTTAATGGGGTTTCTAACTTTAGCCAATTTTATTCCTTTGGTGAGCTGAATTATAAAATAGGATCACTGGGTTCAGATTTAGAAATCACCGGAAATACGAGTTTTAATACCAAATACGCAGATAAATTTATCTGGATTGAAAAAACGCAACTAGATGGCATTTTTGAAACCGAATGGACGGATTATTTTAGAAACAATGGAAATGTCAATTTACTTGAAATAGATAGTCTATTTAAACCAGACACTATGGGTTATATTTTGCTACTAGTTTTGTATTGTTGTGTATATAACTTTTATATAACAACGAGAAAAAAATCAAATATGAACAAATGTGTAAATTAAAGTAAGTATAAGTATGTCTCATCCTATTCCTATCATTTTAATGCATACTGAAATCGTTATTAGTATCGGTTTTTCTTCCATAACCCCTATTTTAAAGTGAAATCTATTGGTCCGTCATCATATACAAGGACTTCCGATAGATTGCCCTTACTTTTTGAATAACTTTGCCAATAACTTATTCTTCGTGGATAACAGGTATTATCATGATAATTTTTTATGGATATTTGAGTTTCTGAGTAATAGTTCGTTGTCTATCAGTTAATTTGAATTTAAAACAGGTATTGTTTGTACAAATCCAGAATAATCCTTTCAGAAGTAAATTTCAAAATTTTATTACTTGATATCATTATAAACATCGTACATCGTTCTGGCAATATATTGCCAATCAAAACTTAACGCATAATTTGTAGAACTTTCATTGCTTGTGATAATGCCATTATCATATAAGGTTAGACAAGCACGACTTATTTCTTCGGGTGCAATACTTTTGAGCATATTTTTTTTAGTATACCCTTGCAATATATCATCTACTCCCCCAACATTTGCATAAATTATATGCAAATTTGCCGCCATTGCTTCCAAAATAGTCAATGGCAATGCCTCAAATTTTGATGGTAGGATGAATAGATCTGCAGCAATATAGATTTCATGAATACTTTCCGCAGGCTGCCAATCAAGGATTTGTATACCCTTTATACCTTGGGCTACTAACTTGATCTTATGTTCTAATTTGCCCTTTCCTACCATTATAACTTCAAATTTGTTCTCATTAGCACTCAGGAGAAGTACTGCTGCTCTTGCGAAGTTGAGTGCCCCTTTAGATTCATCAAATCTACCGACGAAAAGAATAACAATCTTAGTTTGATCAATTTTGAGATTTTCTCGATACTCTTTTTTCCTGTGTAAATTTGATCTAAATATATTGGAATCGACCCCGGCAGGTACTATTCTAAACTTGTTATATGATGAAGAATATTTCCGTGCGTATTCTATAACCTGATTTGTACCACCAGTTACGAAATTGGATTTCAGCAAAATGCTTTTGAATAAATACTTGTTGAACAAATCTTCAATCAATGATTTACCGCCTAATTTTTTAGGATTCAACGCATATGTACCATGGAGTGATAACACAGTAGGAATCTTATTCTTATGAGCTGAATGTAATGCAATCCAACATAATGGATAATGGTGACCATGAACGTGAACAACATCAAAATCACCCTGCTTAATTATTGAATCTAGTTTATATCCCATATCAGCTGGAAAGCTAAAATTTCTTAATGTCGAATATGGCCAACCAAGAAAATGAATAGCCTTGATTTTAATGATTTTATCAGATTTTCTTGTTTCACAGTTATTATGGTCAATTATGTTCCTTGATGTAATAATATGAATGTCAATATTAAACTTATTTAGATACTTACACATATTAAATACAAAATTTGATATTCCTCCAATTGCTGGTGGATAAAAAGGGGTAACGTGCAATATGCGCAACTTATCTTGAATTTTCACTATTTACTATTTAATTTCTCTAAGTATTATATTTGAATTTATGCACATTGTCTGTTTCTAAAATAATATTCCAACTGTGCTACAGTGATTTACCCATTTTAGTGCGATAAAAGTTTGATATTTAGCTAATCAGGTCGAAAGAATAATCGTGCAATAACTCGATTTATTATGATATCTTACCACCTAACGGAAAGACAACTTGTTATCTGACTGATTTATTATCATTTGTCTTTTTTTATGTAATCCTATTGATACATCTTTACTAATTATGACCATAAATATTCATAAATTTTGGAACTAACATCTTATAATTATTTGTCTAATCGAATTTATTGATTTTGTTATGAGATTAAAACCAGGTGTTTATGATTCTATATATATTGAACTAAAAGAATAGGAATTGAATCAATGAGTCGATTTTTCGTATTCAAGTACTTTTTAATTAGTTAGTGGTAATATACAACTCTGGTATTTTCTTTTGCTATGAATTAAATAGATTTG
>JBGTFK010000147.1:0-12452 GCA_041747305.1 Candidatus Nitrosocosmicus sp. | reverse complement strand
AAGCATAAGCCAATCTCAATCATCTAACCAAAACAGCCAGGTAGTATCAGGTGGCGACACAATAGGCTCTGGTAACAACATTAACGTTCAGAGTCAAACAAACACAGGAAGCAATGCAGCAGCACAGAGCTAAATTCTCTTCTTTCTTTTTATTTTTTCTATTGATTTTTGAAATTCTTGTTCTTTTATAACAATATAGTATTTTGAAATTTTATCTTTAAATCAATCTTAAAATAAAGTATTTTAATTTAATAATTAGCATTCATAATCAAGAAGCTTGATTGTGCCTATATAGAAATGTTTTTTCAGTAGCGTATTAGAACCCTATTATCACAAGGAACTTAATCCCCACGCGCCCAAACTCAGTGATAGGTCATTTGGTAATATTACAGTGCAAATAAGAAGTTAGTATCTCTTACAGATCGCTTATAAAATAATAGATGTGATTTGAGAAATAATAGGTATTGGTTACATCAACATGTTTATTGCTAACCATTACCGAAAAAAATTGAATCTATCAATCTACAGCAAGACTAGCTAGCTATCTAACTTCCACCTACAGATTTAGCTGGTTGTACCGCTAGTGTCTAATGTTTCTTTATCTAATTGTACTTCTATCCCATTGCCATTTTTTACAATAAATGCACAACTCATTTCCGGTTCTAAAGTGCCCTTTAATATTAAATTATTGACTATTACCGCTTGATAAAGGGTTACCACTGATTTAGAAAAAAAGGATTTTGATACTGATTCCTCATTCACATCCATGATTGGTCTGGGATAGCATTCTTACGTGAACCCTCTATCACATTCCTGCAAAGGGCCAAATAATTACCGAAGGTCTTATTTGCTCTTACAATTAAATTTGAGAGAAAATATAGAGCAAATGGATAGTGATGTTTAACATTTGATTTTACCCCTTAGGATAAAAATTGATATCATTCTTACTCAATCAATCAGCAAGATGTTATGAATAAATATTTAGTTTCTTCTATTGTCGTATTTGGAATTTTCATAGTCTTTACACTTGTAATTCATAATAATGTTATTGAATCACATGATAACTCATCTGAGGGCAGTTTCTTTTATGAATTTGATTCTGGTGTTTTACAGGCTCGAAGCTATTTCTTTTCCCCTATGTTAACCGAGTTCATGAATATTTTGTCCGATTATGGTCGAGAGTATTTTTGGATTATTGTTCTTATCCTAATGTTTGTATTTGGAGGAATTGATGGTAGAATAGTTGCGGTAATTATATTAATTTCATTTATACTTGTTATTCCCCTCACTACATTGGTAAAAGATTTGGTTGATAGGGATAGACCACTTGTTTATTACCAGCCTTCTGTGAATAAATTGCCGGTAGATGAATCCTATCCTTCTGGTCATGCCAGTATGGTATCAGCTGGTGCAGTAGCAGCTTTATTATTGTTAAGAAAATGTTCTAGGCAGAAATTGATATCCTCTCTTCTTGTAATCGAAGCAGGATTAGTCTGTTTATCCAGATTATACCTTGGAGTTCATTATCCTACTGATCTAATTGGCGGTATTCTATTGGGAAGTGGAGCTGCACTATTAGTAACCAGTGCTCATAAGATGATTGAACGATTTGTTAAGCTCAAAATCTGATATGGTTTTTCTCTGGATATTAAGTAGTTCAATCTAACCCCAGGGTCATCAATCAGACCATATAGATTGAATCAAATCGACATAAATTTAGAATACCATAATATGATATATTAACGTATGGTCACAACTTGTATCCGTTAGAACTGTTACTGAAAAGGCATCCATGACCATGTATCTTGAAATTAATAAAGTTGACTTGATGAACTAATCTAGATCCTGAAACCTTAAACCATGGTCTTTTGCATTTAAATACCGTGATTTTTAATCTACAACACAAAGTTAACTGGTTCAATGGATTTGTCGATAGTCATGATAAGATATAATGATTATACAGCGGTATCTAAAAATCAAAGGGATATTGTGATATTTAAGAATACCATATGATTAAAAAAGCTCTTCATTTAACAGGCTTTATCTCTTTATTGTGGCGGTCAACAAAGAAACGCAGCCAATTCCGTACATGCTTTAACTTGCAATTCTTTATTCTACACCGGAATAGTCATCGAAATTCTGTGTTCGATCCTTTATATACTGCATAGTCCTTTCGATAAGTCTTTTCTCTATAGAGGAATGGATGTGATGTTTCAGTTTTAAGAATCTACAAGCCATTGGGTATCACGTACCGCCATAAGTTGATACAGGATGCTTTCCATGAATCTTGATTAAACCCCTAATGAATCTTTTAGCAACAAACATGTTTCTTTCCTTGGATATTTATAAAAAGCGGGAATTTGCCTATTTTCAGGCTCTTGCAATTTAGAGCCAGATGTACTCTGACCCTACCTTTTAACATAGTCTCATCTATAATATACTCTGGAACTTTTCTTCTAGTTGACTTCAACTTTTGTGGCTGGTACTTTTGAATCCAGTTTCATATTTAAACATGATTTTGAATATACAACTGAGATAATCTTTCAGAGGCTTTCCTTAAAGATGTGCCTAAAAAGTAAAAATGTAACCCATAATACACATATTTTGAAGGTGTTCTGTTTCTGGTATTCATAAAAGAAATATGGTATCTTGAAGCTAAAAAACTTGCTAAAGTGAACAGAGCCTGTTAGAACATGATTTGATATTTAGCTTCTATCTTTACACTCGTGGCAAGAAGCTATTACCGATCTAGTAGGATTCATGTTGATTCTACAAAATGTACAATATATTATTGGAGATGAATTATGTGATTACTTTCTTTCTAATCATATACCACTAATATTTAGCATAAACATTTTCATCTTATCATATTTAGCTTTATTTTTATTGTTCGAATTCTAAAGTATTTCTAATAAATATGATCCGTGAGCAAAAAAATGCCTTCCAACAACCAATGAATAAAGAGGATCGATCCGATCAAGACATCCTTTTCAAGTACTTTATGAGATGTGACTGTTGTTCATGGAGCGCCTCCTTTTATGAAGCGTCTGGAAATATTCGTCTAGATAATGTAAAATTACGTTGCCCGACCTGTTTTCAAAAGGAGGTAAGATGGAGGAAAGTTCCATTTCGAATATTTTCTAAATAGATTTTTGCATGCCATACAGGAAATCACAATCAATGCTGCTTCCACGGTATATTATACGATCTTTGAAACTATGAGGGAAAATAACATTTCAGAAAGTTCAATTAGATCCGAACTGCTCTTTATACTACCAATGTTATGACAGCAATACTTAACACTGAGCTTGCACAATGTACACGATGAATCTAAAGGGAAGAAAGGGGGACAGAAATTCCATGGTTACATGTAATTTATGCCATGGCGGATTGAGTATATGGACAGAAGCAGATCTAAAAATGCATGATAAAATATGGCATCAAAAAAACTCAATTAGTTATTTTATTAGGCACAAAAAAGCCAATTAGCCTGGAATGGTTCTTACCGTTGAAAGGAACTTTATAAAATTATCAAATTAAAAATCTGGGTATTGATGTTCTAATCATATAAAATGGGTATCCAAATTTATTGGAACTTTCAAAAATCTAACGAATATACAGGACTTGGCTGTGAATTTTAACAATTTTGGTTGCAGTAATGTTATGTACACTATGCACACATACATACTATTGTCATTGTTATTATATTCGATTTTGAGAAACACTATAACTTAATTAAATTTCAGGTAACAAAGAACAGGAATTTCGGGAATAAAGTGATGATTAGAACTGCAAAGTAATAAAGGCATCAATAGGTGTCTCGTAACCCTTCACGTTTTTGTATTTTAATAAACAAGGTCACTTCTGACTCTTTTATTAGAAACTTATCGCATGAATGTAGCCTATATTACTCCACACTGGTAGGTATTCGTTCAATTGAAAGAGTGGTCCTCTTCCATGCGTGGGTAGGTATATAATAGAAGAGTCACCTGTTATTTATAGATTGCCAATAATCTCCAATTTGATACTCTAGATTTTAAATAACAATATTGTGACTATTCGATTCACCGAGAAATCCAAACTAGAAAAGGATGAGAGAATACTGATGGGTTATTCTATTCACTTCACTACTTTTGACATGGATGAATTATGCATAAATTGAGGATCAAATGGAATACCATAAATAGGAACTTACCAAAATGATTACCTGCACTTTCTGGATCGATATTAATGATTATTATATTGTCATTTGATTTTTGTATAAAGGTAGGGAATACTTAATATTTTATAAATAGATCCACAAAATTACTAGAATTCTAACCTCTAGCACATTTAATTTCAGGACTCTTAAAAAAACAGAAAAAACATTGTAATGGTAACTATCCGCTTGATGAATTCTTTAACTTCTTTTGGTTTTTGGGTATCCCAAAACTAAAATTGCATCCACTACCGTCTTTGTTATTTTTCACCCATATTCTACCCCTATGTGCTTCTACAATTTTTTTACACAAGTAAAGCCCAATTCCTAATCCATAGTAGGAATCTGAAGAAAGCTTTGTAAATAATCTTGATAATATTTCGGGCTTTAATGACTCGCCATCGTCTAATGCAGATAATACACTAATTTCTTTCGAATGCACATTCTTTTCACACAGGGTTAATCTTATAGTTCCTTTTTTAGGAATGAATTTGATTGAATTGTCTACCGAATTTTGTATAACTTGGCTGATTCTGATCCTATCAGCCGTTATCATGAATGTTTTATCAAAATTCTTGTATTCAAAAGTAATTATTTTGTTTTGATCCAGATTGTTCTTGATATCATTCACAATGTCAATCACCAATTTTCCAAAATCAAATGTTTCATTATCTAAATTCAACATCTTTCTTTCGATACAAATTATATCCAAAATACTCTCAGATAATCTGTGCAATTTCCGTGCGTTCGATATGATAATTCTTAGCATTTGAAGCTCGTCTCCATCCCGAACCTTTTCAATCATTAGATCTGTTAATCCTAAAATTGATTGCAACGGCGTTCGCAACTCATGTGCAACTAGATCCATGAATAGACTTTGCACTCTATCATGGACTTTAAGTTTTTCATGTGCATCTTTGAGACTTTTATAAACTTCAGATTGCTTCCAAAGGTTGTCAAAAATGGCGGCGTATCTGTGTGCAGTTTTAGGGCTCTATGAAAACGGCCGTTCCCAGAGCATCGGTGAATTTTCTGTTGACTATCATCTTTCACCTCCTATACTACTGTATATTTTCTATCAAAAGCGAGGATGCGGTATAGTAAGGCATTAGAGGACGCAAATCTTTGAATAGAATATTTGTATACTTTTTCCTAATCTTATTCATTTCAAGTGGGTTATCAATATTTGGAACTGTCAAAACCTTAATCTTAACTCCCTTGGCACCCACATGTCTAACATTCTAAGCCCACCAGCCATTTCGGCCCGATATAATCCGTCAATAGATGGAAGGATCACTAATATCTCACTTCTTGCTCGTAAGCACAATTCATAGAGCCTATTAAGAGCATCTTTTGAATCACAGAAAATATCGATATTATCGTGAAGGTCTTTCTCGATTTCCTTAATCCTTTCCTCAGAATCAATTCCGGATTCCCACTGTTTTTCAAAAATCCCACCATAGAATTTCAAATTAGCTTGGTAGCCATTCGTCAACATATTATCTATGATCAGCTTACCATCAGCGATGTTTTCAATTGTAGAAGTAAAATAGTTGTTGGATATTGCAAAATCAAATGGAGGTCTGTCAATGATATGACGAATTGCGATTCCTTTCTCCATTAAAGTTTTAACTAATTTTAGATCATTTCTGTTTCTAATTGAGGTAATCAGTCTTACCCCTTGATGCTTACCCGCTTTCTGCTTTTCTAATATTTCATCAAAATGATTAAAATAATTCTGGCAGGCAAATAACATTCCTCCAATAGAGGAGTAGATACAAATAAAATGGGAACTATCAATAAACAATGATACCTGATCTGAGATGTCATTATAAAATTATAAATTCTAAATCTAAGAGTTGCTGGCAAAGGATCCAATTCGTTTTCATAATGAATAAATTTTTCATTTACTTGAATTGCATTGTTAAATAGAGTGTCAAATGAATTTGCAAGATTTTTAGGAAGTTCGGGGATGAGATGTGTATAGTATCCAAGACCTTTGGATCCATAGAGTTAGGAACTAATTTAATATACGCTGTTTCCGAAATTATGGCCAGTCCCTCTAATCTATCTACCTGTCTTAATTCTAAAACCAGTTTAAAGAGTTTCTTGAAATGTTGATTTTCTTATGTAATTTTTTCCCCAATCCCTCTGATTCTCACACCGTTTTTGACCAATCTATTACAATGTTCTGTAAACCCTTAATTTTCAAAGAGTAACGATAAAGAATCATGACCTATCGAAAAATCTAAACTTTCTTTTACATTTTTTAATAAATCCTGTAGTTGAATAGATGAATTCTGTTTATCTCGTATTGTTTCAACAATTTCATTCATGATCCCCTATTACTATAATAAGGTCGAGATATATATGATTTGCATTTTACTTGAAAAAAGATTATGAAAGGCATCTAAGATATGCAATCCCTAAAAAAACTGACCAAAAAGATTCCTTGTTTGGACACCTTTGATTCGATTCATAATAACATTCCAGATTTAAAATTGGAAATAAAAACCAGTATTTATATTTGCTTTAATTAATATAATATAATTTAGAAAAATGTAATGGAATTTGAATAATTAGGAAGTACGATCTAACTAATCGTGATTAATTCCGCGATCTGGCTTACCAAGGTAATGTTATGTGTAAGACATGGTGCATGTTAAAGTGTAAGTGATCTCTATTAATTAATTTAAAATTAGATTAATCCTAAAATTATCCTATTTTTAGTATCCAAATCACTAAATTTCCATAGTGTAATTCAATTAATACATATTACTTGATGATTAATAGTAAATTAGTCATTTTTCAAAATACCTGATTATAAAAGGTTTAAAATTCCCAGGATTAAGAAGATAACAAAAGTGATGACTATCGCGATGAAAACATTATCTATATAATAATTATAAAGATCTGAAATTGAAGGCGAGACAGATAATGACGCCGTCTATTTCACTGCTATAAGAAAAAGAAGTAATCATATGTTATTTTTATTAATGATACAGATCAACACTATTTGATTCAAGATGGTGGATATTAAGGACGTGACACTTGCGGGACATCATATAATATTGCGTTCTCCCAGATCCGATGATCTAGAGGGATTATGTGATGCCGCCAATGACGGGGAAATTTGGAAAAATCCATTCGCTTTTTTTCCTAGTGTAAGTGAGATGTCTGTCTATTTACAGAATCTAATAAAACATGACGATACGGTATTACCATTCATTATAGTCGAAAAGAAATCAAATAGAATTATTGGGATGACGAGATTTCTTCATATGGATAATAAAAATCGTAGGGTTGAAATCGGACATACGTGGATTGCAAAATCATTTCGTAAAACGGCTGTTAACACCGAATCAAAGTTCTTAATGCTCCAATATGCATTTGAGAAACTACACTGCATAACGGTAGAGATTAGGGTAGATGTTCTTAACAACGTATCCAGGAAAGCAATTGAAAGACTGGGAGCAAAACAAGATGGAGTTCTACGAAAACATGAAATAATGAAGAACGGGCGAATCGGAAATACAATATGTTATAGCATTATTAGTGAGGAATGGCCCGACATACGAGAAAGTCTTATGACTAGATTAAGTGGTTATAAAAATAGACTATATCATTTAATTTTCTATTTATTGATCTTTCCAATCGTCATTTGACACGCCTCTTTGCATGGTCCTATTGTGTTTGCCCATTTAGATTTTCAACAGAAGCAGACCGTTAAATCCAACGATAATGGTAACATCTATTTCTTTGTATTTGATCTGGATGTTACTAAGAAAATTAAATTTGTCTCTGAAGTAAGCACAGAGAATATTTTGATATATTATCTTTTTAGTTTAATCCATTTATCTAACGTATATCGTATCTGATGTCACTTCATTCCTATTATTTCTACAAGTTATTTTGTTATACGATATTTAAGTTGAACAAATCGATTATTAAATACAATCGTTTCAATCGGTTCTAGCAAAATTTCATTTTTTGATGATCCAAATAAAGGTCTCCCTTCACCAAGAATTATTGGAAATATTGTGATAGTGATCTCGTCAACAAGATTACAAGAAAGAAATTTTTGAATGGTTATTCCACCATCTACATACACATTTCTAATATTTTCTTTAGATAGTTTTCTTATTAATTCTGTAGGAGAGGCAGTAGATACTGAAACCTTGTTGTTTAATTTCAAAGGAATATCCAATTTCTTGGATGTTAATACCGTGACTGGCTTATTCTCGTATGGCCACTTGTCAATAGTCCTTACCATTTCAAAAGTATTTCTACCCATAACGATAATATCTATACTTTCAAAGAATCTTTGGTAACCATTGTCTTGATTGGACGGAAATCGCTCAATCGAATTTCTTATCCAATCTATACTTCCATCTTTTCTAGCAATAAATCCATCCAAACTAGATGCTACAAAAACAGATATCTTGGCAATCACAATATACAGTATGAAATCTGTTTGAAAAATTTATTGAAAATAGGGGGAAGGGAGGGTAGTTGCTATTGTCGTGCATTATCTAAAGCTATTGATTAGGCTGATATGCACAATAATCTATGGGCCGGATGGCCCCCTATACTATAAAATTGATAATCAGAGTAAGAATCAGATTTCTCTACACTGCATGAATATTGGGGCCCGATCTAAATAGATAGATAATTTCAACTCGATAATTCTAGTAATAGTTAAATCAAAATTTCAAAATATTATTAATTTCTTTAAGGTTTTATTTATATTAATTGAATAAGGCTCTGCATTAGTTGAAATCTTATTAATATCTATGATGAATAATTATTATGCCCATAGTTAGTGTACAAATGTATAGCGGGAGAACTCAGAGAGAAAAGGATAGATTGGCAGAAGCAATTACTGAAGATGTAGTTAAAATATTGAAGGTTAGCAAAGAAGAAGTTATAATACTTTTTACAGAAGCGTCTCATGGAAATTGGTATTCTTCTGGAGTACGTCTATAAAGAACAACTGAGAAATATTATACATTAAAACATCCTACATTTGTCTAATTTTGCATGACCGGTGAGCTTCGACTACATAGGTCCTTTAGAGGGACTTCTTATATTGTTAGGACAATATTGATTAAAGATTAATCGGTTATCTTGATATAATAACGTGAAGAATATGTGATCATTTGGACGAATCGTTGTTGTATTTATGGGGATTCTAGTTTTTGTTTTACTGTTTGTGCTGCTTGTTCAATACCTTGTCTTAATTTGTCTTCGACCTGACTTCCAGTCAAAAAGTTAACTATTTTTCCAGTCGTTGGTAGTTGATAGTTTATGACGTGACTAACTAAGGTATCTTTGTCGCCATTACTTTGAAATTCTTGTATGCTCTCCCAACTTTCAAATGGACCATCTGTTTGTCTTGTAACTAGTCGCTTGTTTTGTTCTTTTAGTGTTACTTCAATAATCATTTCTTCTCTTTTACCTAGGTACTGTCCTTCCACTATCAGCTCCGCACCCTCTTCATTACTTTGACCTGATATATTTTCTGACTCTTTTATGATATCGCTTGGCCATACTTGCTTTATGTAGTTTGGATTTGTGTAATACTCAAAAACTTCCTCTAAAGGCGCATCAATCAAAATTTCAGCTTGAATTTTTGCCATACAGATTACTAGTCAAAAAACTATATTTATGGCATGGATTTATTGGCATTGTAACAACCGTAATAATAACATCGCATGATAAAATTTTTGGTATTTCATCTTTAATTTCCTTAAATAATGTCCATGTTATGTAATACAGTCTAGCGCTTGTACTTGAACGTTTAATTTAGTTTCGAATTGATTTTTGTTTCATCGATATAGATTTGCATTGTGAACGAAAAAAGTTGTGATGAATGCTTGATATAAAGGCGTGAAAAATATATGTGCCCCCTGCCGTTCGTGTATATAGATTATCTGTTCTGTTTCTAACAAACTATTGATTTAATTTCCTTTTAACATCCATAATCGACTTCTATTTTTCCTGTAGGAGGACAGTTAATTAAATATGATATAGCAAATCAAGCATTAACTGTTCACGATGTGAATCACACTCACAGTGTTCCATTTAGCATTGCTGAAGATGAAAATGGACTTCTTTGGTTTAATAGTCATATTGCCAATCTTTTCTTATCTTTTGATCCCAAAACAGGAGCAACAATGCAATATGCTACATCAAACCCATCCAAATCTGGTAATTTGACCACATTGCCGTATGTTAATTTTTATAGAGACGGAGAAGTATGGTTTAATGAACATTATGGAAATGCCATTGCTTCGTACAATCCCAAAGATAAAATGCTTGTTGAATATTATATCCATCCAAAAATCCATTAAGGTTTATTCTTGACAATAATGGTTCTATATGGTTTACAGAATGGACCGAGAACAAACTCGGTGTCATTCCTAAAGACAAATTAGATCAAATCCCAATTACCCTATCAGTTTCCAAAGACAAACTGATTATTGATAGTCAAAACAAAACCGGTGATGCAATTGATATTTTCATAGACAAAAATATTTTAAACACCTCTAAGATAATGGGTTCCATAACTGGTAATACTAATGGAAGTAGTAGTGACAAAGGATTAATTGAGCCTATAAATATTACCATGTCGGTAACCTCGTCTATTTCTAAGGATGGGAATCTTAATAATCTTACAAGTAATTTTAGTCAAGTTAATATCCCCCTTAAAGACTTAACGTTAACATCATCAAATAGTCCTCAAATAGGTCATCTATGCCTCATAAAAACCCTTTGGAAGTTAATCCCACTGAAGGAGATATAACAACGCGCAATTATACCTTAACAATTACTGCGAGGTATGGAGGTGACTTAGCAGTATCAAAAATAGTCGATTTGATAATTCAATAACAGCTACCTAGAATTTTAATAATGTCATGATTATTATTACATTTATCTTCATAAAATGGTAAATAGTAATTTAATTTGCGTAAACCACAATAAATTAGAAGCATTTGTCTGATATTTAGCCATGGTTATCTGTTAAGATATTTTCACTCTTAAAATGATAATACAGGACATTTAATACATATCATCGAGAACCGGTATATACCTTTTATATTAACGGATTTTAACCTTCTACATGCGATTTGAGATACCAGTCCTTAAATGAAGTTTGATTGGATTGAATTATTTATATTATATTGAATACGAATAATTGTATTCCCTCTATTTGATATGAAATGAAAAATGATAAGTTTTCTCTATAATCTTGATCTGAATAGTAATGAATTACTTTAATCGAATTTGATCAAATCTAAAATCTATTGACTTAGTTGTTGTACTTACACAGATAGGTTACACTTTTAATTACTTAGATGGGCTACACCATGTTGTTTAGTTTTCGTATATATCGTAGGCGTAATTAACCTTTGTAGAAACATCTCTGATGGAGTAAGGCCATTAATCCCTCCATGTTCTCTAGCTTCGTTGTACGCCTTGACAAACATGTCTTACCTTAGTTTACCTTCGTCTACATTTGGAATGTCTTCTAACGCTAGAAACTCGTTTTTTACTATTTTGTTATATGCTTCTATCTTTCCTTGCATCTGTGGATAGAAGTTGGGTATTCTCTTATCATTGATATTATTGTGTACAAGAAAATGTTTGAAGCTTTTAGATATAAACTGCTTTCCGTTATCATGCATGACAGTCTTGGGTTTACCATTATTCATTATCCAGTCCTCTAGTACATTGATTACGTCTATCGATCTTTTTCTTTCAGACCATCTACTAACTACTTTCCTAGAACAATCATCCAAACAGCTGATGAAATAATTCTTTGCACCAGAATTACTCAGATAGAATGGTCCAAGAATGTCCATCTGGACCATATCATTGGGGTTTTTCATGGCAAACCGCTTGTATTCTCTTCTCTTAAATTGACATTTGAGGATGTTAAGACCCCTGTCTTTTCAGCATCTTGTATATAGTCCGTGTACTTAACGACAATCCAATGGTTCTTTTTAGTCTAAATCTAATTCTATTGCAGCCAAATCTCTTGGTTACCCTAAGGTCGAGTACTGTTTCTTCTACTTGCGGTGTTACCTTCTTGTATTTGATGTTATGAGGTCTCCGAGAGAGGTCTGAAAGTCCCTCTATCCCCTTCTGACTGTACCTATTCTTCCACTTGTAGTAACTTTTTCTGGATGTACCATATCTTTTGCAAATATTGGATACAGTATCACCAGTCCATTCCTTCTCATGAATTAGA
>JBGTFK010000146.1:0-7307 GCA_041747305.1 Candidatus Nitrosocosmicus sp. | reverse complement strand
GATATAAAATGCTAATTAGAATGGATGATGAACTATATGTTGCTAGTCTTTTTGGTAGTATCTTTGTTTCACTAACACATTATACTCCATTAGACTAGCTTTATTTGTTAGGAAATGAAAAGAATAATGACCCAGCCTCATATATATATATATGAAATACCAATCAAAATCAGCAGTTGACGTCTTGAGGTACATAAATTGAAACGACATAATGAAGAATACAAAGGACAAAAAACCAAAGTTCGTGTCGCAGACACGGATGAAACTCTTTCCATCAACAATAGATCAATGAGATGCGGTCGATCCCCTGATGGCTCATACTTTCTAGAAAATTATGCTTATGATTGGAAGGACAATCTTGAAGATTTAGCAAAAGCATTCATAGATTGTCAAGATGATGTCAAAAAAGTCAGCCTTAAAAATAGATTGAGTAAAGAGAAGGGGATTATGACTTATAGAAAGAATGATCGTGATTTAACCACGGGTGAAACAAATCATTTAGCACAAGCATTGCATCATGTGAAATCAACGAGATTGGTAGATGATTTTGCTAATTTATATGCAACACATTTTTTCCATACAATTCATAGGTCATCGCAGGTCTACAGGATCGCGAAAGTGATTTCTGCAACTGAAAGTTCCATCAGTCAGGCATATGATAGAGACTCAGCAACTGAAGTGGGACATTCAACCGGCGTGAAATATTTGGGTGAATCCTGAGTCGTGAAAATACCAACGAGTCTGATATTGCTGCAGGAAGGCAATCAATTATAAAATATTATTTACGAAAATTTATGGCATTTATCATCGCTGCTTCCTGTTCGAGGAGAATTATTGAAGAGTGGAAAAAAGTGAATTCCGGATTTTACGCTCATGAAATCCATCATGACTATGCGCTCATGAAAGTATTGTATCATCTGCGCAGGCACAATAATGCGAACACATATATCAACCACATCCAATGGACTGGTAATCAACCTCCATTGAACTTTAATAACCTTACCAATGACGACATCATCTACATAGTCGGACATGGAAACGAGCAGGGGCTGTACGCAATGGGACCCAATCTTACCCCGAAAACTCGTGTCGAGAATCTGCATCGTCTGCTCGATCTACTGACGCGCGATGGTAGCCTAAAGAGGAAAATGAAGGGGAAAACTAACCCTTTTAAAATTGTTATTCTCTCCTGCCGCTCAGGACTCGGATTTTATATATCGCTAGCACAAAGACTATATAAATTAACGGGAAAAGATGTGATCACAGAAGGAGCTGTAGGATTTACGTTCGGATCTCCACGCACATTAGCATTGGCGCATAATGAGGTTTTGATATATGGACTTCCCTGGCACATGGAATATCGTGGAACAATAGATTTAAAAACAGCTGAGCAAGCAACATCAAATAGAGAAAAATCATCCATTACCTACAAACGAAAGAAGACTGAGATCGATGCCTTCATGAAAGCGAAAGGAGATATGGAAAAAGACATGAAGACGCTGATCTATAAAATAAAAAATACAGACGTCAACAAAGCACTGGATGAATTATACGCCAAACACAACAAAGACTGGGGCGCACTCATATCCAACCAGTTTGATCTGTATTCAACAGCAAAGGTGAATGCCAACCTGGAATTTGATATGTGGTACGGCAAATTGGTAGATGGATACGTGCAGACAACCGGAAGTTCCATTAGTGACAGGGCGATGGCTGAATTATTAAATCAGCCGGGTGTTACGCCGGTCAGCCTGTTGTCAGAAAAGTAGAGAATGCATTTCCAAATATTTTCATTTCCATCGGCAGTCATTTTATTTCCTCATCAAAAAGGTATCAAAGGTGAAAATAAAACAAATCGCAACTGGAATTATACATCCATTTAACGAAGATAGTATAACCAAAAGATAAATAAAAGTAACAGTTCCCATGTACCTCGTGGACTCGAAGCCCACTGATTTCCCGACTTGCTATATGATCCCATACATTATTGATGATTAGTATTGTTGGAAAAAAAGAAAAGAACGAGATTACGAAACAAATGTTCAGACAGCAAAACGAACAAATACAATTCAATTCTATATGTGGAAAAACTCCTTACTATTCCGATAAGAGATTATCGAAAAAATGCTATTAGTCTAATCTTAGCACCCTACTTTGTAAATATTCTTAACTTAACTGAAGAAGAATCATATCATAGATTAAAGCGATTAAAGCGATGGGTTTTAAAATGCAATCACCTAAAATCTTTAGAGCCTTCGATAAATGACTTTGATTTTATTATAAGATATGCAGTAAAGAGGGTAAAAGAAACTGATGTTAAACCCTTAAAATTCAAAGATACGTTACAGTATAAGAATAGGGAATTATTTCGATTGTTGTCTTCTTAATAATTTTCATAGTTCCGAAATAATGAATCGTTTATTTATCTCAAATTACGCAAAATGACTCCGAAGCCTCCGTCGGTCCAAGGGTTTGAATCATGAATGAAAATCAATAAACTACTTTCATTTTCAAAACTTCTGACCACAATTGACTTTTAGTCATGCCTATCCATCGATTCGGAAGCTCGGAACCTTCGGAAGTATTACACTCTATTTATATAAATCGCAAATAATCCGAAGACTAGGAGCTTCTGTAGTTATTTTTTTGTTCATATAAATTTGAAAATGAAGTTTTTGAAACTTAAATAGGTAATAGGAACACCTTCAACGAAGCACAACGAGATGATATCTTTGGGCAATCGAACTCTATAAAAAAATAGACAAAACGTTATGTTTTGTTATATATCATAGACAGCAATAAATAAGAAGGTCTATTTGATATTGTTCTAATAAATAGTACTAATACTACCATGAATTAATGTGTACTATTTTTTCTACCGAATCTCTTGATGCAGGTTTAAACGAAGTTCCCTTATAGTATGCTACAGGAAGCAAGGCCACTTGCATAACTTTTTCATATGGGATATTCAATGATTCAGCGGCCTCTTTTTCAAACAAAAGGTGAAAACTAGTCCAAGTTGTTCCCAACCCGTATAACCTGGCAGCAAGCATAAAATTCCAAACTGCAGGAGCAATGGATCCCCATATAGCACTTTGGACTACCACTGAAACATTTGATCCGTCGGTTCTACCTTCAATACAGGGAATAACAAATACAGGTATGTTTCTTAAATTGTCTACCAAATATTTGGCCGATTCATATATTCTCCTTTGAGTTTCACTTTTCTTTGGATCATCAGAACTTACAGTCTTGGCAACAGAAGTTGGTGAATCTATATAGGATTGCCATCCTTTTCTAAAGAAATCAGATAATGAATTCTTTATGGATTGATCAGTAATAATCAAAAAGTGCCAATTTTGTCTATTGGAAGCCGTTGGGGCCTGCTGGGCTATTTCTATGCATTTTTTAACTAATTCAATGTCCACAGGTTTTTCAAGATCAAGTCTCTTTCTTACAGCTCTTG
This sequence comes from Candidatus Nitrosocosmicus sp., assembly GCA_041747305.1. Lineage (GTDB taxonomy): Archaea > Thermoproteota > Nitrososphaeria > Nitrososphaerales > Nitrososphaeraceae > Nitrosocosmicus. The sequence continues at coordinate 3,841 of JBGTFK010000146.1, read as the reverse complement.
TAGTTGTAAGTAGTTCTTCAGGAGTTAAGGAAGTCATACTTATGACCCTAAATCTTGATTTATAAGATTAATGAAAATTCCGAGATGTATAATTCATATTTTCATTACTATACATAGTGCTCATAAACTAGATCGTCATAAAACCTTACTGACTTTATATCCATCAGTTGGTTGTATGGGACACTTAAAAAATTAATTGACTAAAGTTAATGAGTTTATACTAGAAGTATTCTTACTTATCGAATAAGGTTATTTGGAACTTTGAATACCTAAAGATATAATGCAATATATAAAATATAATAAAGTTCTTGTAAAACCAGGTAAAAGAGACGATAGTTCCAAGGCGATTTTAGAGTTTTTTAGAGTAGTACAAACGCAAGAAAATAAGATGAAAGGATTTATTGTAATGGACAGTTTAGAAGACCGTTCTGAAACCATTGTACTTACTATTTGGGAAACTAAAGAAGATATGGACGAGTTTTATCAAAAAGATAATCACCTTTTATCGGGATTGGTTGAAAAACTCAAACCCTCTTTTGAAATAATGCCAGAAAGAAAAAGTTATCAAGTATCAGATTTTAAAATTTAGTTGCTGCGAAAATCCGGAGATACTTTTGAATAGGTCAAATATATATATACATCTTATTTACATAGTAACAAATTAAACACCAAACAAATTAACGTAACTAATCAATCCGATTTTATCTAATTTAGCAGATATTTATACTATAAGTAGAAAATATTACTATGACAAGTAAAAACGGCCCTAAAGAGATCCTTGGAATACATCACATAACAGCTATAGCAGGTAACCCTCAAAGAAATATTGACTTTTACACCGGTTTTTTAGGATTACGTCTAGTAAAGCTAACAGTAAATTTTGATGATCCAACAACATATCATTTCTATTACGGAGATGATATAGGAAGACCAGGTACAATTCTGACCTTTTTTCCCTGGTATACTATGCCAAAAGGATTCAGAGGAACTGGTCAAGTGGTTACTACGTCCTTTTTAATCCCAGAAAATTCCGTAGATTACTGGGTTAACAGACTAAAAAGTCAAGGGATTAGTTATACCGGCCCTACCAAGAGGTTCAAAAATGATGATGACGGTGATGAACAAGTAATTACGGTTTATGATCCAGTTGGGATGGAGTTAGAACTTGTCTCACACAAGGTTGCTGAAGAAAGAAAAGGACATGTTTGGAAAAAAGGTCCTATTCCTGAAGAATATGCTACCAGAGGATTTTATTCAGCGACCCTATCCTTAGAGGGATATGAAAGAACGGCTGATCTCTTAACCGAAAACATGGGTTTTTCAAATACCAAGAGGGAGGGAAACAGATTCCGATTCGAAATCAAAGACAAAGAAAAAATAATTGATAATTTCTACAGTAACAAGGAAAAAAGAGAACTTGATCTTTTAAATTCTTCGTCTACTGTGGATCTCGTATGTCTACCCGATAGTCGACGAGGTTCTATGGGGGTAGGCAGTGTACATCATATTGCATGGCGCACTCCCACTGACGAAAGCCAAATAGATATACGAAAAATAATAGTCAATACAGGTCTTGATGCTACCCCTGTAATAGATAGAAGATATTTTCATTCGGTATACTTTAGAGAACCTGGAGGTATTTTATTTGAAATAGCAACTGATCCTCCTGGTTTTATGGTAGATCAAAAAGAGGAGGAGTTGGGACAAAAGCTCTTGCTGCCTCAATGGTTAGAGCCAGACCGCAAATATCTTGAACAAGTACTTCCAAAAATTAGCACACCGTCACTTGATAAATTTGATAATACTTCGTCTTTAAATCAAACCGATAATACTCAGAAAGTGAAAGATAATGAAGGATCTTGATTTTAAATACCGTTTTATCCCTTCCTCATCACAGCAGAAGCATGGTGCAGACAACTCTGATAATGTATATGGACCCAAGGACAATCAATCAAATACATTAACTTTATTGTTGCTTCATGGCACAGGTGGAAATGAAGATGATTTAATAGAAGTTGGCCAAATGATATCTTCCACTGCTTCATTATTAAGTCCTCGAGGAAAAGTCTTGGAAAATGGAATGCCCAGATTTTTTAGACGACTTGCTGAGGGTGTATTTGATATGGATGACCTAAAGATTAGGACCAAAGAATTAGCCGATTTTGTTAAGGAGGCATCAAATATTTACAGTTTTGACATAAACAAAACAGTAGCAGTAGGTTTTTCTAATGGTGCAAATATAGCAGCAAGTCTTCTTCTCTCGTATCCAGAAACACTAAGGGGTGCAATCCTACTTAGGGCAATGGTTCCTTTTATACCAAATTCTCCACCCGATCTTTCTGACAAGCAAGTTCTTTTATCTGCAGCGATGTTCGATCCTATAGTATCAGAAAGTCAAACACAAAACCTTTTTGATTTACTAGAAAAAAGTGGAGCAAATGTGACTTTGAAATGGCAGCAATCAGGTCATAACCTTACGGAGTCAGATATCCTGTACTCAAAAGAATGGTTATCTGAGAACTTTAGATGATTACTGACGTTCCAGTTTGCTTCGATCCCACTTTGCAGTTGTTGCTGCTGCTATGTAGGTACTTTGAAGAAAATCCATCAATAGTGAATCAGGCGTGTTTGAATTTTGAACCGCCTCATATGGTAAAATAAACTCACGCAAATTCGAATCATAAAACGCTTCTTCTGGTAGGATTACGAAATCCTTGAAGCCATCAGGCTCTGGATATGCATAAGAATAATAGAAAGGCTCAATTACTGAGATCTTTCCTCCTGTCTCTTCTGCACCGGGCCAAAACCCACAACTACTAACTTCATGGGAATACGCTTCTACCATTACATGTTGTGGACAATTTGGAACACCTGGATGAACGGGTGCGCTTCTTCCTGAAAATCTCGTAACAGCCAAATCAAAGGCACCCCAAAAAAAGTGTACTGGACTAACTTTGCCTATAAACTTTGATTGAAAGTCTGTGAAAACACGAGAAGATTGAGCCAAAACCTGCCAGAACCTATGAGCATATACAGGATCATACGTATGATGTGCTCTGTTGCATGATTCGTCCAGATTACAAATAATTCATATTTCATGTCTCTAAGTAGACATAAACTTGTTATACAGTGACGCTTTAAGCATCAGCTCTTGCTTCATATTTTCCATTTTGATAGAATAAACATATTCTCCAAACATTCTTTTTAAAGATGAGAACACGGTTTCAGCCAACCATCCACCTTTGTCCATAGCTTACGCTATCTTTCCATTGTTCAAAATCGTTTCTTTGTGCTATCACAGACAGATTCCTAAAAAGATGAGCGGTCTTTCTAACCCTGGAGTCCTTTCTGACTTTTATACAAGGTATAATCCCATTCTCTGACAGAAATCTAAATGTGCCGTTACTATCATATGCTCCATCACCCAAAACTATATCTGATACAAATCCATCATTACTAATACTATTAACCAACTTTGGTAGCATCTTATTATCGTGGACATACTCGTCTGCTGTTACTTCCATGGAGAGAATGTCCTTGGTCTTTATGTTTACAGCAACATGGATTTTCAAGTAGCCTTTTCTGTTTTGCATGTTCCACTTCTTGTTCATCCATTGACCTCTGTTTGTCTTCTTGATACCTGAACTGTCTATCGCGATTATAATATACTTGTTCTCTTCTTCTGACGGGTTTGCATTTTCACCACCATCATTTTTGATCTTTACATCCAGTCTGTTTATCCTTCTATTTATTGTACTAAAATCAGGAATGGATGGAATCTTGTTTTTTGCATGACCCTTGACGATTCCTTCTGTTTGTCTATATGGTAGATGAAAGTATG
>JBGTFK010000145.1:0-3500 GCA_041747305.1 Candidatus Nitrosocosmicus sp. | reverse complement strand
AATGGAAACACTAATCAGAATGAAGATGCAGAAATAGAACCCACAACTGATCAGGAACAACAAGAACAAGAGGAGCAAAATGAGAACGGTAATAGTGAAGGTGATTCCGGTGAAGGTAGCAGTAGCGATAACGGCAATAGTGATGAAAACAGTAATGAATAAAATGATAGTAACAGTAGTGGAAGTGATGACAATGGTGGAAGTTAAAACTAACATAGTAATTAAAACACAGTTATTCCCTCTATCTTCGCAAATATTTTTTCATCATTACCTATTAATCGGAAAATCTAGAACATGTGTCCTCAATTATTCGTAGGATGTTCAGGTTGGGTTAATTCTCATGATAAGATAATCCTGTGAATCATAAAGATATCTAAAATCAAAAAAAGACAATCATAGATCGATAATTTAGAGGTTAAATTGATAAAGTTAGAGGGAAAGGTTATGATAAATAATGAAAAATTAGTAAAAAATTTCTATGATTCATTCAAAAAAACTAAAGATCCAGTTTACAGTCACTTTTGTCATGATAATATCGAATGGATAACGATGGACGGAATGCCAAATGGTGGAAGATATGTTGGACTACAATCAGTTTTTGAAGAATATTTTCCCAATATGCTCTCAAATTTTGAAGAATTTCACGCCGAGTCCACAGAGTTTCTATGTATTGATGATAAAGTGATTGTTTTTGGAAGATATCGCGGCCAAACAAAAATTGGCAAAAATTTTATAGCTCCTTTTTGCCATCTATATACAATTAGAGATAACAAAATCTCTCAGTTCAAACAATATACAGATACTCAAATCATAAATGAGGCTATGACAGGTTAATTATCTCCAATGTTTTGTATCATCGAGGAAAACCTGACCATACATTTTCCCTATGTTTGACTCTTCTTCATAGGAAACCCGTCTTTTACCTAATAATTCACCAACTTTGAAAAAATAAAATTCAAGCTCCGGGGGACTGATTACAATTGCAGTTCCACCTTTAGTACCTACCTTAAATCTATGTGGAGTTTCCTTTGGGACAAAGATCGTCTCTCCAGGTCTACCTTCGATCGATTTTCCATCTAAAATAAAGTGATAGTCTCCATCAATTATGTAAAATGTTTCTGAACCTTTTGGATGCGTATGTAATGCGGGTCCCAAATCAGGTGGATGAAATATATCTAGTACTGTGTATTTATAGTCTGTTTCAGAACTGAGGACCTTGATAGTAAACTTTGCACCATGAAAATCAAATGGTTTATCCTTCACGAAAGCATTTCGAACTTTAAGAATTTATTTCTTTCAATCTATTGTATACTCCAACTTTGAAAAATAATCAACTTGGATAGAAAGAGTAGAAACAAAGTTATTCTGTAAATATTCTGCAAATATGTTAATAATTCCCTGTCCTCTGTTGTAATTACCATTGGTAAACTGTTTTAATCTCAAAATAATATGTGTTGTTAAATTTATGTTGTTATAGACTTTGCTGATATACATTTCACCTAAATAAGACAGGTTTGACTACGGTCTTAACGGAGGCCTTAAATTATACAAAAATTGGATGGAGTTTGAGCCAATGATACCTCTAGTTTACAGTAACAGTACCTGACATCCATGGATGGATTACACATAAGTAATAGTAAGTCCCAGGATTCTCAAAAGTCACTGTGAATAAGGTGATTGGCGGAGCACCTGGTGGAACTTGTCCCATTGGCCACATCCAACCAGAGTTGACATAGCTTTCATCACCGGTAAAAGTATAGTTTGAGTTAGGTGGGAGGTGAGTTACATTTGTCCTAGTGCTGTCAACTGAAACTGGAGCAGAAGCCCTAAGATTATCCACTATCACCAATTTGTTACTTGGGTTTGAGTTGTCAGGGATTATTGTTGGTTCAACATTTGGAGCTGGAATTGCAGAAGTTAATTCGGTGTTGTTTGGAACACTAAAGGGGGCGACCAAAGGTGGAATCATTTCCTTGTCCTTGACAAAGGTGACGGTGTGAGGTTCTGAAACTTGCATAGGATTGGTCCATGTAACACTTTCGCCGGCATTAATGGTCACATTTTCTGGAAGAAATTTGTCCCAGTCTGTTCCATTTCCGCCCGCACTAACAGCGCTTGAAACAGCATTGGCTTCTCCTTGGAATGATGTACCAAAAACTACAAAAAGGGAAAAGACAATCAAACTTACATTTACAGTTATTATTTTTGTTATCATTGTATTTTCAGATTATCAGGAATTATAAAAACCTATGGTCATTGTTAAGGGGGATGGATCCTTTTGAGTTGATAGTCGGGCATAACCTGAAGTTTTATGACTCCATTTAGAACACAAACAAATAACTGACTTAATATTTAGATCAAATACGATAAGGTACTTTTTCCCATCATTAGTAAAAGACAGAAATGACTTTAATTAATCATATTTTTTCAAAGGGAATTCCAAGTTATGGAAAACACCTTTATCATTTTAATACTAAAGATGATGCTTTGGTATCACCAAATTTAATATAATGACAGTAATATTGACTAAAAGAATAAGAATAGAGAATAACGGGAAAAAATGAAGACAGAAATCAAATTTTATTAAAACCTCATACTCTAATTTTAGAAAATTTATTGATGGAGAGCATAATAAAATAAAACCTAGAAAAGAAAATAAATATCTTATCCCAGGCGCTTAATCTATCAAGGATATGTTAGTAGACAAAGCTTCATTATTTCCAGGAGATCTGTCTTGCCATACAATAAATAGACTATTGTTATCACCTTTGATGTTAGATAGTACGGTCATAGAAGGACACTCAGAAATTCCAGGATTATTGCTTAGGTTAATTGCGGATGTAAAAGTGTTCCCACCATCTGGACTTCTCATAAAATAAATATCTTGATTTGCTTCCGAAGTGTCCTCAATCGATGTAGCCTGTATTGCCATAAATAATTCACCAGCGCGCTCTACTATTTCTACGTTAAGTGGATTTTTGAATGCCGCTTTGATAAAAGAAGGTTGTGTAAAGGAATTACCATTATCAACACTTTTTACAAAATAAATACCATCACCATCTACAGATCTCATTATACTATCATCAATCTCAAGGTTAATCGTTTTATTTACCGACCCAACATTGCTTTCATATGATGGGACAGTAGATGGATCCGGAGAACCCCATATTATATACACATTATTGTTACTAGCATCTATTTGTGTTTCACCGGCCTTTGCTTCAGAATTGAGTCGCAATGCTTTCTCAAAAATAACACCATTATCAACACTTTTTACAAAGTAAACACCTTCTTGAATTATATTATCATTAGTGCTATTGTTACTGTTTTGACTGTTTTCTATAAGCGATTGGGCGGGGTTATCAACATTCCATGTGACATATACATTGTCTTCAAATGAGGAAATTTTAGGAAAAGATGACTCGATTGCATTAGAACTAAGGCTAAGAGTATCATCAAAGGTCTTTCCTCCATCTGAGCTTGAGATGAAGGAAATATTG
>JBGTFK010000144.1:0-1885 GCA_041747305.1 Candidatus Nitrosocosmicus sp. | reverse complement strand
TGATGTAATGTATTTAATATATTCATTATACATTTCACCCCAGGCCATAGGTGAATTTTGTTGCCACCAGTCCGTAATCGATCTAAATTGATTAGGATTGTTCATGTTTCGCTCCTCATTGCGGTTGTTATTGTTATTGTTGTTATTATTTTTTCCCTTTCCTTGATTTTCCATAATAATCACAGATACTCAGTATTCAGAGCTCTAATATTTTACAGTTATTGGCTTGATTTGTAGCTTGACTAGGTTGGATGAGATTTCATAATAAATTTCAATAAAAAGAGTATGAACCTGATACAACTACTAACATAAAAAGGGATAAATTTTGAACAATAAAAGTTGTTCCATTAGGTGATAGATTATGGTTGGCGATTTGGTTCGGAAGTTTCGGTGTTTGGAATGCATCCTAATTGTGGATTAAGTGGTGGTGATGCTTGAGTTGTTCCTTCAGGACATTCTCCATTAGGTGGGATTGCAAGCGTTGCTGTGTCTGATGTCCTTTCTTGAGAATTGTCCAACGTTTCTGACTGGTTATTTTTATTCATACTCAAAGTAGCATCGGCAAGTTGAGTGGGATGGAAAGGACTTGACATTACCAGTACATTCAATGTTAAAGATAGTCCTAAGAGAGTAAAGAGAAATGTGATTCCTATTGTATGTTTAAAAGTCATAATCTAGTACACATATACATTTATTTGAATTTATCTATTATTTTAATAATATTTAGTATTTTCAGGCAGTTTTTAATAAGATTTACTTTATTTTAAATCATTTTACTAACTTATTACGCCTTCTTGTATAGTTGATCTCTTGCATAATTAGCCAAAACAACTTTAAATCCCTGCATCGTATCTAAAGATGTCCTTTACTTTTGTTATCCATAGACAGTATCCAGAAAACCATCGCTTTTCAAATCATTCATAGGTCTTTTAGTAAAGCAGTTTGATGGCATTTATAAAGAAATAGAATCAACAGATCACAATTAAAATAAAACATTTGCAATCTGAAAAATATAAAAGAGCATGATATATAGTGAAAAGTTTACCATTTCAGTCATGATTACAGGAGGCTAATCTTTTTGAGCCTGATGTATTTTTTATAAACCAAAATAAAGTTTATGGCAAAAACAGACATGATGGCTTGAAAAACGAATGAATGAAAAGTATGGTAGATAAAATAAAAGAAAAAAATGTTTGGAATGTTGATTTATCCTTGTGATAATGCATTGTTACCTGTGTTTGTTTGGCTTTGAGAGTTAAAGTTGTTGCCAGAGCCTACTGTGTTTCCACCCGATACTACCACACTTCCTTGGTTAGAAGATTGAGATTGGCTTATACTCTGTTCGGCACTGTTTCCACCTTGTCCACTTTGGGCTAAAGCGTTGTTACCACTGTTGAATTGATGTTGGAAGCTGGCGTTATTGCATGAAAACCACGTATTGATACCTGAAACACACAAGCCATTTTGATTTGATGACTGTGATTGATCTATAGATTGTTTGGCCGTATTCCCTTTCTTCTTTGTCGCAAACGCATCATCCATAGCCACAAGAGGGCTTGAAATAAGAGCCAATGCGACCACTAATGCCACCGAGTATACAAAGAGTTGTTTGTTTGTGCTTTTGTTGTTGTGAATGTTTGTACTATTCATAACTTCAATTAGAAAGAAAAAATATATTGGGATTGCTAACTAACTGCAATACTCTAATATTCTAATACTGTTAGAATTAGAAATAGTTTAGAATCATTATGATGAATATTTTTCATCATACTGTCGTTTATGTACTACCTTTGCAGATGATCGAATATATAGTTACTATTAATAGGTAGCGCATTAGGCAGAAATCGTGAGGATAATGTATGAGCATGTTTAAGTTTGTTTGTAA
>JBGTFK010000143.1:0-4647 GCA_041747305.1 Candidatus Nitrosocosmicus sp. | reverse complement strand
AACAAGTATGCAAGTGCATATAGATTATCTTAATTGCACTCCACCGCACCACACCGAATCGAATAACAAAGCAATAGCAATAGCAACAACAACACACAAAAATATGAACTACAATATCTATTTCATGCGTAAAGAATAGTTATTAGTAAGAATTTCTAAAATCATATGGAAAATGATTTGATGGAGTCTTATCCTATATTCTTCTTATAAAAATGAATATTTATTTTGAAAATTATATATATATTAAGCATATCAAATATACAACATTATTCAACAATTGGGCCTGGTGTTTAATCAACACAAAAAAAGTAATCAAATTATGGATTTTATTGAGATATTAGGTTACAAAATAAGATTTATTAAGTTTGATCGTCCAGAATCAAAGAAAACCATTGTCTTGTTACATGGGTTAGGAGCGTCTGCAGAAAGATGGGATAAGTTATGGCCCCTACTAAAAAAATACAACGTAGTAATTCCAGATATCATAGGATTTGGATACAGTGAAAAACCCTTGATAGAATATACAGTTGATTTTTTTGTTAGATACCTAGAGGAATTCTTTAAGAAAATGCAGATCCAAAATCCAATAGTAATAGGGTCGTCATTTGGAGGACAGTTGGCATTGGAGTACAGTTTAACTCATAAAGATTTCTTTGACAAACTCATTTTAGTTTCTCCTGCTGGGACAATAGAAAAGCCTACATATGGTCTTAGCCAGTATATTTTCTCTGGTTTATATCCAACTACTGAAATTGTCCATAAGGCGTTTGAGATGATGGCCAATAATAAAGAATTTGTCGTCGAGGATGCAACAGTTAAAGATTATGTAAATAGAATGAGACTGCCTAATGCCAAATACTCGCTCATTTCCACCTTGCTTGCAATGCGTAAGGATCCAACTTTGCGAAAAAGATTGGTGGAAATAGCCATACCTACGTTGGTAATCTGGGGCAGAAATGATACTACCATACCGGTAGAAAATATAGAGTATTTTAAGCAAATGCCAGTTGTTGAGACATTGATAATGGAGGGTTGCGGTCATACCCCGTATGTAGAAAAGCCAACTGAATTTTATGAAATCATTGAAAAATTTATAGACTCTTGATTTAATCTTATAAAACCTTTACAACATTAAAATATTGATGAGATATTTAATTTTCTATGAGTAATGAAAATGAAAATGAAAATGGCGATAAGAGCATTGAGCTAAAAAAGACAATTGAAAAAACCACAGAATTTCAGCAAGACCTAGTTAGACAATTTTCAAATTTTCAATATAACGCCTTTCAAAATATGTTTTCTTCGCTCCAAGGTTTTACTAATTATAATGCTATGTTTAAAACAAATGTCCAAAGTGGTGGTAGAATATCAATCCCAGAAGCAGAGCGACAAGCACTAGGGATCGAAGAGGGTGATTTGGTGCAAGTTATTATCATACCATTGGCTCGCAAACAAAAGTCTTCACAAAAAAACTAAAAAGAATTCAATGAATCTTTATCCAATTGCCCAACTTGGGCAACACTACATTTTGAGAGTAGCCACTAGCAATCAATCCTACATGACCTGTTGAAAATCTCATCAAATTCGTATCTGTGCTCGAAACAAGATTATTTAGAGAGATGCTACATTCTGGAGAAACAAGATGATCTTGATCCGCTACTACATTTAGTAATGGTACTTTGATATTTGATAGATTTATCCTCTTTTCACCCACAACCAGTTTATTTTTTGAAAAAAGGTTTTTCTGGTAAATATCCTTAATCCACTGCCTAAATGTCTCTCCTGCAATAGGAGGTGTATCATACAACCATTTTTCAACTCTCAAGAAATTTTGAACAAAATTTTCATCTTTAAGATTATCAAACAGACTCAGGTATTTGTTTAATCCCTGTTTGAACGGTTTTAAAGATCCATATAAACTATATAGTAACTCATAAGGAAAATTTTCGTAATGCGATAAAATTTTATCAATATCCATATTCTGAGCCATATTTTTTATGACAGTCTTGTCTTTCTCGGTATCTACGACTGGAGCTACAGTTACTAAATTCTTTACATTTTTCTGATATAATGACGTATAAATTAACGACATTGTTGCCCCCATACAATATCCCTGAAGTGATACCTTGTCTATATTCTCAATGCTTTTAACGAGCTCAACACATTCGTAAATAAAAAGGTTGACGTAATCGTCTATGGTCGTAAATTTATCAAATTTACCCGGTGACTTCCAGTCAACAAGGTATACGTTTATGCCTTGGTCTAAAATATTTTTTATCCAGCTCTTATTTGGTTGCAAATCCAGAATGTATGACTTGTTGATTAGGGCATATACTATAATCAACGGGTATTTGTAAACACGTTCTTTATTTGATTTATAATGTAATAATCGAAAAAGACCTGTCTCCTTGATGACCTCATACTCAGTTTGTCCTGTTTCAATTTTTTCAATATTTGACAATAATCTTTTCATCTCTGTCATTTTTCTAAAGTTTTCAGGTTCGTTTACAAAATTCGTATATTCATTCAAATAGTGGTCCAGAATTGTCTTATTCATTTTTTCTCTCCGTTATCTTGTTTTTGATTTCTAAAGTAATCTTCTTTATTTCATATAGGTCTTTGAACAATAAATCTTTTTCTTCTTTGCTCAACGACTGTCTGTTCATGTAAGGAACCGCCGTATCTAAAAATTTTTGATAACTCTTGTTTAAATCAATATATATATTAATTAAATTGTTATAATTGATTGAAAAATCTGTCGACTCAAACATAGCTGAGAAAACATCTTCAAATGAATTAATTATTAACATACGTGTTTCATGTGCGTCTTTGTCTTGTATTCCGGCAGAAACTTTGTCTAAGGCAAGAAAATATGAATTAATCATTTGGGTCAAATATTTGTTCAGATATCTTTGATAGTTAATCAAAACATTTCCATATTCCCTCATGTTATTCATATTAATCTGAGGATCGTTTATCATGGAAATAAAAGGACCAACAGTTGAAATTTTATTCAATTCGGTCAACTGCTTGAAGATATTTTCAAATAAATCAACGAATTTTTCATTAACGAAGGGTAGTTTAGTCGGTTCGTTATTCTCACTATTTTCGACCTTATCGTCATTTTTCAATGATTCTATTCACCCCATTTTTGTTAACATATATTTCGTAATTATTAAGAGTTGTTTTGCAGTTGATATCAATTTGTAAGTCTGTTACGGTTATTAACCTTATTATAGCCACCTTTCTATGACCGTAAGGAAGTATTTTTAAAGAGAGTGTAGGTAGTTAACAGTTGTGTAAGGAATAAGGTATACTTTCATGTAAACTAATCATGTTCGCTTAGATCCTGATCTTTTGTCAATTATTTTGGGTCGTCATATTAAAGTACCTTTTTCCATCTTTCATGATACAATTTTGCTGCTAATTATATAAACAAAGAAATAGACTTTTTTGCTCGAACATAAAGAATCCAGACAAAGAAACGATTATAATATTAATGAATTAATGAACTTGAATTGCGGTTACACCTAACAATGACCATTTAGAAGAAAAGAGATCCATCTTAAATACATAATCAACACCAGAGTATATTATTAATACGGGGTAGAAATAGACCTCAATTACATAATCTGATCATTGATGTTTAGTAATCAGATCTGAATTTTACATTTAATGGATCATGTAACAAGAAATTGTCATTATTATCGTATTTTTTATAATTTTTATTAATATTGGGATGAAAGGATGTAAATTCTAGACATTAACTCCTCATTTTTAGAAATATCTATATCCTTGGGAATAGGCTAAGAGTAATAGAGGTAATTGGACGTGGGATGTTTATTTGCTCTATCCATATCATTTTTTAGGTCCATGGATACTATTGTTATATAAGCAGATATGTACAATAGTCAGATATATATTAACAAATTATGACATTAGCTGTGTCTCCCTGTATGCATTTTTAGCTATCATCAAATAGCGAGGATAAAAGAACTGATAAAACTTCTATACCTATGATATATAATCAATCTATTTAAAAGGCGTTATGAGTTTCACGGATTCAGGCATCTTGATCGGGTGATGTAGTCTACAAATGCTCGTATGAATATAGATTATGCTTGTTTTGCCAACCTGATTCTTAACCACAAATCTATTCTCAAACCACTTTTGTCGATGTCCTGTTCTTTTGAAAGGCGGCATTATCCCTATCGGTGCATGTCAGGTAAGCGGTATTGTATCTATCAGAACCTTACCTGCTTTTCTTGCGTGTTTTGCTCCATAATTATACGGAACAAATACAATCTGTAATAGTTTAGTATTTGATATGGTCGACTGTATCCACCTTGTTTGACCCATGGTAGATATAAGCTAGCCCTAGAATCATCTTGATAACCTCGTCATACCCTTTTACTGGTAATCTCTAAACAGAAACTATATCGTATCTTCATTTTGACTATTGGTCTGCTCTCTAAAACACACACACTCTCTCTATCTCTCTATCTCTCTATCTCTCTATCTCACAGACCTGCTGGTCTTACAAACTTTGACTCAGATGCACGGTAAAGATACCCATACTTTCGATGACTATCGAATACTTTGGGTGTTTGGAGAGTATACGGATTATAACCATATTTTTTGGCCACC
>JBGTFK010000142.1:0-3709 GCA_041747305.1 Candidatus Nitrosocosmicus sp. | reverse complement strand
TTTTCTATAATGATTCTACCTTCTTTGTTTTTGTCAAACACCTTTTCTATAGCTATTCTTGAATCCTCAAGAGAATATCTTTTCCAAATTTTGGTTCTAATGTTATGCCCTTTTGTCATTTCTATCAGGTTTAGTAAACCTTCAACCGATCCTCCAGTAGTACCTTTAATTGTAATTTGTTTATTATACAGTAGTCTGCCATCTATGAAAAAGTTACCTCCAGTTAGTACACCAAATGTAATTATTTTGCCTAGTTTTCCAACTATCTCCATTCCCTTTGCCCAGGTCTTTTCTCCCAGTGAATTTATGACCACGTCAGCCATGGCTCCATTCGTAATCTCATATATTTTTTCTCTGAGGTTTTTGTCGATTGGTAAAACGTAGTCCGCACCATATTCCTTAATCCATGGTTTAGTGGAAAGTGATATTGTTATTGCATCAATTATTTTGCCAAACTGAGTACAAAAAAGGCCTGTATTGCCAGAACCACCAAATGTCACAAGATTATCTTTTGATTTGAGTGTTGATTCTTGAATTGCATTGTAAGCTGTTAAGCCGGCTATTGGTAAACCAGAGACAAGTTCCCAATCTAGTTCGTCGGGAATTTTTATGATATTTTGTTGAGGAACTATTATATATTCTGCAAATCCGCCGTTTCTTGAAATACCTATCATTCCGCCATTTTCACAAAGCATTTGATGATTACTTATACAATATTTACAAATTCCATCAAATACTCTGTTATATATTATAACTCTGTCGCCTTCTTTAATTGTATTATTTACTTTCTCACCTTTGCTTTTTACAGTCCCAGATATTTCAGCGCCTGCTATATGAGGATACGGATTTATCTTCATTGGTGGGCCGTTTACTCCATGTAATCCGGTTATAGTATAATAATCAATAGGATTAACACTAGTACACTTGGTTTCTACTAGGACTTCATCTTCTCTTATATCTGGTAATTGGTAATCACCAAAGATCAAATTGTCGATGCCTGGTTTGTTAAAGTAAAGGGCTTTCATATTTTATTTCAGTGATATTTTATGTATAATAGTTTTTTTGATTTCCTATTGTTCATATTTAGTGGGTAGTCATCTTGTAGATTGCATCAAAATTTAAAAATGCAATGAATAGTAATTTTTGTTGATGAACGCTTATCTTATTTTTATGCTAATATTTGTTATTGGGTTTTCCGTAGTTCAAGTTCCGTATGGACATTCGCTTAGTAGCAATAATAGTAGTTCTACATATTACGAAAAAAATTGTAGAAACGATACCTGTGTTGTAACTACCTGTAACAATGGTCAGTCCTGTCATACAGCTTTATCTGAAAATTCCACAAGTAATAACACTCAATCTCAATTGACAGATAAGGGAAACTTTGAAACTCAATCTCAATTGACAGATAAGGGAAACTTTGAAACTCAATCTCAATTGACAGATAAGGGAAACTTTGAAACAAAGAAACTGGAATTCAAGAATTTTTGGGAAAATTTCATGAATTTCAATAAGTAAGAAAAAATAAAAAGATAATCTATCATTTTCTTATTCTTATTCTTCGAATTAGAGTTACTTAAAGTCAGATGTGGTTCTCCGATTAATTTATCATTATTCTAAATGATCTAAAGTGAATAGAGCTACTGCAATTGCAAAATTTCTTTTACCAAGTTCTACTTTTACAACCAATTCCTTATATGGTAAATTAACATAGTTTTCTAAACATTCGAAGGAAGCAAAATTATCAACCTTAATAATTGTATACTTTCAAATCTATTAATCAAAAAATTAAAATTTTATGATAATTTTATTAATCTATTCATTTTGATTGAAATTTTTAAGCAAATAAGGAAAAACTTTATAATCTACTGTAAACCTTCTTTGACCGTTGGCAATAGATACTGGTGATACCACGTGGATGTTAATCGCCACTGGATTAGTATTTTTGATGACCCCTGCTTTGGGTTTTTTTGAATCAGGGTTAATCAGATTAAAAAATTCGTTATCTGTAATTATGCAGACTATAACTGGAATGTGTTTACTATCAACCCTGTGGTTTGTAGTTGGCTATACGTTAACGTTTGGGGCAGATGTTAGTGGCATCATAGGAGATCTTTCAAATTTTTTCTATAACAATGTGCCGTATAATGAGGCGCTTGACATTGCTCCTACAATACCTGGGATCACCTTTGCTACCTATCAAATGATGTTTGCAGTCATCACCCCTCTATTAATCACGGGTGCGTTTGCAGAACGTATGAAATGGAGTGCTTTCTTTATATTTGTAATATTATGGAGTCTGGTAGTTTACTATCCTCTAGCTCACTGGATCTGGGGTGGAGGCTGGCTAGCTCAACTAGGTGTATACGATTTCGCGGGAGGTATAGTAATCCATGTTAGTGCGGGTATGGCGGCTCTAGCGTCGGCTTTGGTATTGGGTAGAAGAAGAGGATTTGGACCAGAAATAATGGTACCCCATAATCTTCCACTTGCGGCTATAGGAGCTATGCTTTTGTGGCTAGGATGGTTTGGTTTCAACGCAGGTAGTGCTTTGGCATCAGGAGCCCTAGCTGCTAGTGCTCTGCTTGCTACCCAGATAGGTGCAGCCACTTGTGCTCTTGTTTGGGTTTGTCTTAGCTGGAAGAGGACTGGAAAGCCCACTGTTAGTGCTGTAATAAATGGTGCAATTTCCGGCCTGGCAGGGATTACTCCGGCTGCCGGATTTATCAGTGGCCAATGGGCTTTCGTTCTAGGCATTGTATTGGGCTTTGCATCCTATTACGGAATTGTATTGATAAAGGAGAGATTAAAGATTGACGATGTTTTGGATGTAAGCTCTGTTCACGGAATTACTGGCATTACTGGTGCTTTGTGGATAGGATTGTTTGCAAGTAGTGCGATAAATTCAGCTGGTCCAGACGGATGGTTCTATTCTGGAAGCCCAATGCAGCTTGCGATTCAGGCATTTGGAATTGGAGTTGGCGCGTTATTAGCGTTTGTTGGAACAGTAGTAATATTGAAGCTAATTGACTATACCGTGGGAATCAGAGTTAAAGAAGAAGAAGAGGACTTGGGCCTGGATATTTCGTATCACCAGGAGGTGGCTTATGAAAATAAGTAATCTCACCTTTGATTTTTTATCTTCATAAAATCCACTTTTATTTTTTTATAAATTATTTTACTAAAATGTGTAGTTATATCTTAACATATTGTTTTTATAGTATTATATTAGATTTTAAATTGATGTCTAATTCATTTACAAATCACAAAAGAATTGTGCTACTTTCTGCAACTCTGTTTACTGCTACTTTGTTACTTGTGGGTGCCTATTCATTTAATGGCATAAATGCACAATCATTAGAAAAAATTACAATAGGTCTAAATTCTGCTACCTTCGGACCTTTAACTTCGAATCCATCCGCTAATCAAGTAAAGCTTTTGATTGACTACCAAACCAAGGATCTTTCGCTAGTAGATTCCACCATTAACGGAGTAATGGAGGTATTTGCACCTAACGGATCCCTAATAAAGACCTCTTCCTATCCAAACGGCTTTACCATAACTGACGCGGGAATTATTCAATTTGCTACCTCCTTCGCTGACCCTTCTCTAACAAGTGTAAAAACGAATGTCACTCTAACTGACTTGAATAAGACTGAAACGCTATCAAATATATTAACTTCAGACGTCGCATTAACTATTTGATTTA
>JBGTFK010000141.1:0-14746 GCA_041747305.1 Candidatus Nitrosocosmicus sp. | reverse complement strand
AACAAGTATGCAAGTGCATATAGATTATCTTAATTGCACTCCACCGCACCACACCGAATCGAATAACAAAGCAATAGCAATAGCAACAACAACACACAAAAATATGAACTACAATATCTATTTCATGCGTAAAGAATAGTTTTATGATTTATCTGAGTAATTTTGATTATGTTTAATCAGAGTTTTGTGCATTTTATCTTCTAAATGAATTGTTATGATTGGATTTTCTTTCAGTTTGTGGTAACCGATGGGTTGATTCAAACTAACTTGCTATTTGAAATCAAAGCTCGAGTTTTGTTTTCATCTATGGCTTCTTCGATAAATGTATTTACGGTCTCAATTGAGTATAATCTCAAAATTTCAACTAATTTGGAATTCCTGTTCAATTCATAATTTTTGATTTTGCCTTGGTATTTATTTTCTATTACTATCTTGTTTTGAACTAATTGGGGGATGATTCTTTGGACTGTTCTTAGAGGTATTTGGCTAGATTTGCTTATTTCTGCTGTAGTAAAATTAAACTGCTGATTTATTATGAGAAAATCAATCACTCTGGCTATGTTATTTCTAAAAATTCTTTCTAGCGGTCTATTCTTTATTAGCGTTGATTCTATATTTTCATCCATGTTAGGTAGTCTTTCTAATAATATAAATTGTTTGTGCCAAAATTGGCGCTATAGATCGAATCTCAACATTATTGCTTTCTTTTTGAACCCTATTTTCTCGTAAAATTTAGATACATTTTCATCACAATCAAGAATTACTTTAT
The DNA here is from genome assembly GCA_041747305.1 of Candidatus Nitrosocosmicus sp. Lineage (GTDB taxonomy): Archaea > Thermoproteota > Nitrososphaeria > Nitrososphaerales > Nitrososphaeraceae > Nitrosocosmicus. The sequence continues at coordinate 13,977 of JBGTFK010000141.1, read as the reverse complement.
AACATCCACGTTCCCGTGATATGGTAATTAGCTTTTTTATTATTTCTTTTCCAATACCTCTACCTTCGTACCCTTTTCTAGTTGCTACATCTTCTATGTGCCCAACCTTACCTCCGTTATGGATGAATTTTTGTTCTATGAATAATGTGGCTGTGCCGATGACTTCTCGACTCTTTGCATCCTCTGATATAATTATTATATAATCCTTGTTTGTTATGATCTGTTTTATGATCTCTTTTTTTAACACTTCATTAGTATTTATACCGCCTACAGTGGACAAGTTTGAGAGGGTTTCAAAGAACCCGTTTTCAAAATCATTCTCTTCTATTTCCCTTATTGCGAATGACATGCGTTCTAAATTATTTTCATGTATTGTTAAATTAATCTTTATTCTCAAGTATTTGCTCCAAAACACGAAAATTAGTTTAATGATATTAGAATTATGTAAAATCTCTTCTCTGTGGGTTGAAGGCTCTTAACTTAAGGAATTTTTTCAAATGATTTCCAATATCTCATGTCCAGCCAGATAACCTCTTTTGGAACAAAAGTTCGTAAATTATGCTAAAAATACAAGAAATCTCTTGTAATTGATCTATATAATATAAAATCGGTTCGGATTTATACTGGGTTAAACGCCTAAGTTAACAGAACCGGGTTGAATATGCAATTACTATTTATATTCATTTGATACCATCTTATCTTTCTCGGGTCTTTTAGCCTATATAGTATGTTAGTATGTCCAACATATCCCCCCACTATGCCATATCTTGAGAATTTCTAGGAGTTTTGTAACAAAAATTCTCTGGGTAAGTGATGTCACCTTGTTAAATACATGTTACTATAACTACTCTTGTTTTTTCATGGATGAACTTTGTACTATTAAAATTAAACTATCGAATGTCTTCAGCTTATTATATTGTACAAAGAAATTACGAATTCTTTAGAAATGCTAATTAATATATTTCCTTTAATCAATTATTAGTGTAAAAATAATATCCATGACGTCCGAAGTTGAAATTAACAATCCTTACAAGAATAAGATGGCTAGAATAATGGTAGTGGATGATGAAAAAGATATTCTTAGAGTTATTAAGAGAGATTTGGAAATAACAAATGAATTTCAGGTGGAAGTATTTTCGAGTGGACATGATGCATTGAACTCTTTTAAAAACCATGAATTAGGCTACTATGACGTAATCATAACTGATATTAGAATGCCTAGGATGAATGGTTTTGAGTTGTATAGGCATATCAAGGAAATGCGCCCTGATACCAAAATTGCGTTCATTACTGCGTTTGAAATAAACAGAGATGAATTTACAAAAGTCCTTCCTTCAATTGATGTTAAAGATTTCATTATTAAACCGATCGATATGAATGATTTAATTTTTAAGATTAAATCTATGTTAGCAATCTAAATGGAACTTTATCAGAAATGTTAACCATCTTGTAAATGATAAGTATAGTATCGTCTAGAAATAATATTTTCTTGCTATTTCTTGTAATTGGCGTAGGTATTTCTTTGTCCATATTATCTTATCATTATTCTGGTCTAACCGCAGATCAAATTGGTGAAATTGCTTCTAGTGATATCAGGTCAAAAGCTATAATTGAAACAGACGGTCTTTCTAAAACTCTGTTACATATCATAGATCCAGTATCTACTAACCTCGAGATCTTATCTAAAATTGTAAATTACAGCAATATAGATGGAACTAAAATAATTATGGATGAAGTTCAGAACTCGACAAAGTCATTGACAGAGGGATACTATTGGATAAATGAAAATGGTCGAATTGTCTCAATAAGCAATGTTAACTCTAGCATAATTGATTCATATAGTAATATTGATTTAAGTAATAGAGAATACTTTGTTATCCCTAAAGAGACCCATACTAGCTATTATAGTAGCGCAATAGAATCTATAGATAAAATTCCGCGACTTTATATCTCATTTCCTATTATGGATCAATCCACCGGAGAACCTGTGTTTAAAGGGGTTATCGTTGCTTCAATCAAAATCCATGAATTAGGTCGTTTCTTACAAAGCGAATTAGCCCCTCAAGTAGCAGGCAATGTTGGATTAATGGATAAGAATGGTATTATTATTTATGGCAGTAACCCTTCGCTGATTGGAAAATATTATCTTGGAGAAGAATTTCAATCCCTAGTGCCTGAGGAAATTAGAGGACCTTATAATTCTCTTTTGGCTAGATCTCTTCAAGGATCTGCTGGAGCCGAAGATCTAATATTGATTGGAGGAAACAAGACTACTATTACATATCAACCCGTCTATATAGGTGGAAAGTATTTGTGGACTTTGTTTGTAAGCTCTCCTCATCAATTGGCAGCTGAGGTGGGATTTTTGATAAATAATCAGAAAAATTTTAGCACTTTAATGATCCTAATAATTGGGGCGGTAGCCTTAGGCATTGCGTTTTTGATCCTTTCTTGGAATAAACGACTAGAGTCCGCTGTAAATTCGAGAACCATAGAACTAAAAGATGCAAATAATTCATTGATAAAATATAATAAGTTACTAGAATCGGCCAATGAAAAACTAAGCATTCATGATAAGATGCAAAAAGAATTCATAAATATTGCTGCTCATGAACTGAGAACTCCCATAATGCCTATACTTGGAGATGCGATATTTCTTGAAAAGCAATTCGAAGAAGGAAAAGAAGAAGTCAAAGTTGATAGAGAACAAGTGAGTTCTATCATTAGAAACGCCAAACGCTTAAAGAGATTGGCATCAGATATTTTGGATATTACTAAGATCGAAAGTCGGTCCTTGAAGCTTAACAAAGAACGCTTTAATATTAAGGACATTATTTTGTCATCCATAAGTGATATAAAAGCCCAGTTATTAAGCAGTAATCCAGAACAGTTAGAAAATTTGAATATAATATACGAATCCAAAGACATCTTTGTATTTGCAGACAAAAATCGAATCACACAGGTTATTTTTAACCTTCTTGGTAATTCTGTAAAGTTTACTGAAAAAGGATTGATTGGCATCGATGTAAAAATCGAGAGAGATCCGGTAAAAAATTTCGAAAATGTGATCGTCAGTACATGGGATACTGGACAAGGTATCGATCCTGATATACTTCCAAGATTGTTTACGAAATTTGCATCAAAGTCTTTTGAAGGTACTGGTCTGGGCTTGTTTATATCAAAGAGTATTATTAATTCTCATAATGGCAAGATCTGGGCAGTCAATAATCCTGATGGGGGTGCTACCTTTTATTTCAGAATACCTCAACAATGAATTAATTGGGAGCAAATCAATTATGCTTTTGCAGATTTCATATAATCCGTGCTGATCTCGGCTTTGAAAGTATAGTGTTAGAATGGAATTAGAATTAGCTCGCATGGTAAAATGAAACAAAATTCGGATACAGGATCTAATGTTTCTGAATATTTTTTTAATATTATTCTGGATTGTTTTCTTTTTCGCGGTTTGCTTTCTTGGCTAGTCTTTTATTCCATAACTTACTTGCTATGAATAGTAAAACTATGGTTATTATCAGTGATATTTCAAGAATTATTAAACTCGTAATGGTGAGAGTCTCAAATATTTGAATCAATACTATGCCCATTATATTTCCGGTAATTAATGCGATACAAAAAATCTTTAATATCTCCTTCTTTGTCATACCGCGATTATCTCTCCATATAATAAAATTAAATATATCTTTATTGAATCGACTTATTTACATTGACTGGATAAATATTGAATTAATGTAGTCCAAATTCAGAATCTATAGTATAAAATATCAAATAAATTATGTTTTATTAAAAACTATCAAAACCTCCACCATCAAAATCAAAACCTCCTCCTCCTATGTCTCCGCCCTGCATGTCCACATTTTCTGTTGCTCCTGCTTCTGCGCCAGCTCCCGAATCAGACTCCGACCCCGTGGCACCAGCATCTCCTGTGTCTCCAGCCATTGAACTCTCCATAGGATTAAGAGCCATGCCCATAAAAGACATTAACGACATAAAGAACACCATATCCATAATGCCGGAGAAAATCAAAAATGGCATCCATGATCTGTTATTTCCCATAAATGTTTGGAGCTGGGCTTTATCACCTTGTGAATACCATTGCTGAACTTGTCTCAACTTATTCTCTAGTTCCTGTTGTTTTGAAGTTAATACTTTTAATCCCGTGTCTGTTAATTTATATTGCATTTTCTTACCCAGGAAAAATATTTTCTTTTCAAATTTAATGACAAGTCGTTGACTTTCTAATTCCTTTAGAAGTATCTCAATCTCTGACTTTGTGAGTTTTGTAAATTTTATGATTTTATCTAAAGTATTAAAATTCTTATATATTGCATTAAGAACTATGAAATGTGTTGGACTATCGTTAAGATTGAATGACATATTTATAAAATATATAAAGTTATACTTAAATACTATTGCATTTTTTTGCTTTTATACTAAATGGGTTTTGATGATGGAAAAGGTGGCATTTTAATACCATATCATTTTGAAAAATTTAGCAAGATATAAATTTTTTCTGTATTATAGATCAAGTCCACTGAAGAAATCCTTAATCCTACTAATCCCACGATCATCCCTATATCCTACGTCATCTATATCAATAATGTCCTCTCCATACACTTTTTAACAAATATTATGTTATGATAAATGAAATCATAACGAGTACCGAAACATCAATAGAAACTAGGAGGTTAAAAATAGTTTTAATTATACTAACTATATATCTAGCTGTAGAAATCGTAGCTGGATATATCACCGGAAGTCTGGCTTTAATTGCAGATGCTTTGCACATGTTTGCAGATGTCATCGGAATTTCGCTTGTTCTTGTGGCTTCTATATTTAGTAAAAAACCTCCAACACCTTTGCATACCTACGGATTCTACAGGTCTGAAATTCTGTCCTCTCTTGCCAGTTGTGTTATTTTGTTATTGATATCCATATTTATCATATTCGAAGCCTATCGACGGATTTTTGAACCTCACGATATAGAAAGCTCCTTCATGCTTATCGTTGCTATAATAGGATTAATTGTAAATCTTATTGGCCTCAGACTATTAAAAGGAACACATGTGCATACGGATCATACATTTTCTGAATCAACATCGGAACATAACCATTTAGGAAAGACTGATGCTCTTCATATTCAAGGTGCAAAGCTAGAACTATTTAGCGATCTTCTTGGATCTGTCGCAATCATCATTGGAGCTGTTCTCATATATTATACTGAATATAATATGATAGATTCTATAATTAGCTTCGGTCTTGCTCTGTTCATTATATCTCGTGTTTGGTATTTGTTGCAAAGATCGATATCAATTTTAATGGAAAGTTCTCCTTCCAGTTTGTTATATAAGGACATAAAAGATTCAATTCTGCAGATAAGAGGTGTGACAGGAGTGTTTGATCTCCACATATGGAGCATAACGTCCGGAAATATTGCATTATCTACACATATAGTAGTTTTTGATTCAACCAAATCACAAGATATACTCCGAGAAATAAATTCGCTCTTAGAAAAGAAATTTGGAATCTATCATACTACAATTCAGATCGAAAAATATCATACAGTTGACGATAGGGACCATTAAATGTTTTTTCATATCTTAAAATGAATTTGACTATAGTGTCGTCATCTTTATCATCTAAAGTAGATATTTATGTATGCAACCTGATCAGTATTCGTCCTCAATGGTCTCTGAAATAACTATCGCGCTGGATCTCGATTCTGTTTTGGCTGATGTAATGCAAATCTGGTTAGAAGAATATAATGCAATTTTTAATACTGAAATAAAAAAACGAGATATATCTGATTGGCACATACATAACATATTATCAATAAGTAAACAACAGATAACGGATTTATTCATAATGGTCTGGAAAAAACGGTGGCAGGACATACCTCCTACTGGTAACGACATTTCAGATGTAATAAATCAATTGCAAGACAAGGACTTTCGAATTTCCATTATTACAAAGAGAGAGCGAGTTACAATGCCATTTGTGGCTCATTGGCTCGACCTAAACAATATACCTTTCAATGACATTGTTTTCATTTTTGATGATGTTTCAAAGAGCCATTTTCCTTTCTTTCTATTGGTTGATGATTCTCCGATCAATGCGAGGGAAATTGTTACTCCTAAACAGATAATAATTTTTGATCAGCCTTGGAATAAATCTTTAACATCTTATACAAGAATAAGTAAATTGAACGAGCTAATTGACTTAGTATAGGACTAACGTTTGACCCACCCTTCTATCTTATTCTACTGTCCAACTCTATAAATAATCTATTTAAGGCTGATGATAGTCCGTTATAATTACAAAGGAAATTGAAACTTTCTTCGAATTTGTCCCTATCCGAAGTTGGTTTTCCCAAATAATCTAATTCTATATCTTCCAGATCTGTTTTCAAATAAATCACTATGGAAAGTGCTTCGTTTTGATCGGTATCACTTAATTTGTATTCTCTAAGCTCAATCCTCATTACCGTCCTCCCTTCGATTACAAATTTATTTTCTAGGATAACCCTTCTTCTATTTAAGCTCAACAGTATTGAAACACGGCTCTGTTAATTTAGCCGTTTGGTTAACGAGTTTCACAATATTATTTTTAGATTATCTGATGAATCGCCTGTGAAAAAATTTCTGAATTTGCATAAAATACTGCTAAACGCCTTTCAAAAAACATTTCAATGGTACCTTATTTAGTGAAAATAGTGGAATCATTCGCTTAAGTGAACAGAGCCTGAAATATTATAATAACTAATATAATTATAAAAGTTCTCTGTATGAGGCAGATTATCGTCCACTTATTTATAATCCAAAAATCGTATCCATTCGGGAAACCATAGCTGACTTTCATGAACACCAATACCTTTCGCCAGAATCTTCGGAGAGTTATAAAATACTGAGTCAGCCCCTAATTCTAAAGCTATCTTCTTATTCAGATCGTCTATATAAGATATCTTGCCAACATATTTTCTCCCAATGAGATCCTTTTGTTGGGTATATAATCCGACTTGACGACCATCAATAGTGGGAACGTAGCTAACTACTATATCAATTTTATTAACACTTGCTTTTCTTAAATAGTAGACCGTTTCAATTATGGTACCACCAGTTTGTATCGTACCTTGAACGGAAAGAATATTCCTATTTTGGGTAACTGGAGTAATAATGAACTTAAGTGTTTTGCCATTGGATAGTAATTTGTTCTTACTTACCTGCTCTGAATAATCTATCATTGGATCTGAATCATCATATCTGTCTTTTATTATGCCTTCAACCATTTCAAATTTTTTTCCATTATTTTTGAATCCTATGTTTAAGCCTAACGCCATTGGTCTCGTATAATCTGGTTCCGCAAAGATCATGTCAGCGTCTATGTTCTTGTTTGATAGATATTGTGCCTGAATGTTTCCAATATCCTTTCTTATAGAATAAATGCTCTTATTATTAAAAATACTTGACACATGTGACTCGCGAATAAATTCGAATGGGTCCATTAAGATTCTATTTTTATCCAGTTGTGTCAAGATATCCATACCGTACTTGGGACTCAAACGAATTAGCTGTCCTGGATTTATTTCTCTTAATTTTAAGTGGAAAAAACTCTCGAGGTAGTTCTCGGAAGTAACCATAAATAACATTTCGTTTTCATCCTTTCCCAAAAAGAGGGGTTTAAATCCTGTACTATTTCTAAAAACATAGATTTCCTCATGAATATTTATTACATAATTTCCCCTTAAATGCCTGTCCAGAAATTCAGCTGCTTTATAAGGATCTTTTTGTGCCAGTAGCAAGTCTTTGAAAATATAATGAATTTGCTGTAATGGTTCGGAATTCCTTTTTCTTATTAAAGGATGTGTAGTCAATTTATCTAAATCTATAAAAAATCCATCCAGAGCAAAATTTATTCTGTCCCTTCTTTTGGACTTTGGCTTTTTTTTTGAAAGATGTCCAACCGTCGTTTGCATTGGATTATTCAGCTGCTTTACGATTTTTTCATGGATGGTATCAAATGTTGGTAAAGAGCCATATCCACTGACCTCAAATTTACCTGAACTAATTTTCCAAACCGCCTTTCCGCGGTGTTGGAGTAATTGCATTCCGCGAAATACTTGATAAATTATCTTTTCATTATTGACGTTCTCATCCAGTACGCACACTGCAACTATTCCACCCATTAAAATTCAGAATTGCTTTATCGCTTGAACGATAAAAATTTTGATATTTATCCATTTATTTGTTCTCTGATCATTTTGGTCCAAAATGCTAAAGTAAATATATATTCTATTGTTAACTAACCTTTTAGAATTGATAATTGGCTTATTGGGTAAAGCAAATGTTGGTAAATCAACATTTTTTAATGCTGCTACAGATTCATCAATACCCATTGCTAATTTTCCGTTTACTACCATTAATCCGAATATCGGTGTTGCATTTGTAAGAGTAAACTGTGTTTGTAAAGAGTTGGGTGTTTTGGATAATCCCATTACTTCTAAGTGTATTGGCGGAATAAGGTATATTCCGATAAAACTAATAGACGTAGCAGGACTAGTTCCCGGTGCACACTCAGGAAGAGGTTTAGGTAATAAATTTTTAGATGACGCTCGTCAGGCTGACGTTCTTGTACATGTAATAGATATCTCAGGATCTACAGACGAAGAAGGCAGACCAGTTACTCCAGGTGAAGGAAATCCCCTTTTTGATTTGGAGTTCATAGAAGACGAATTTGATCTTTGGATCCGCTCATTAATTCTGAGAGATTGGGACAAGATAGTAAGGGAAAGTGAAAATTTAAAACAAAGGATAGAAACTGTATTGTCTAATAGACTTTCTGGTCTATCAATTAGCGAACAATTGATCAGAAATTCCTTGGATCATATCAATTTGATCAAAAAGCCAAGCGAATGGACTGAAGAGGATTTGCTCACATTAAGCAAACGGATACGAACACGTTCTAAACCAATTATTTTAGCAGCTAACAAAGCCGATATCTCATCATCAGATATCAATATTGAAAAATTGAAGAAATTAAAAAGACCATTTTTTCCTATTGTATGCGAGGCTGAATTATTGTTAAGAAGAGCTTCTCATAAAAATCTCATTTATTATTTGCCTGGAGATTCGAGTTTCGAAATCAAGCAATCTGAAACACTTTCCAACAAACAGAACGAGGCTTTGGAGGTTGTATCCAGTATATTACACAAGTTCGGCTCGACAGGGATTCAGCAAGTAATAAACCATGCTTGTTTTGAAATATTACAAAATATTGTAGTTTATCCAGTGGAGGACGAATATAAATTTACAGACAAAAAGGGGAATGTCTTCCCTGATGCAAGAATAATTTCCAATGACTCCACTGCCAAAGATTTGGCATATTTGATTCATAAGGACTTGGGAAAAGGGTTTCTCTATGCTATTGATGCAAGAACAAAACAACGAATTGGTGCTGAGCATAAGCTAAAAAATGGCGATATAATTAAGATAGTATCCACAATGAGTAGGAATTAATGCATGTTATGTTATGTTTAGGAATTGAAAGCACCGCCCACACGTTTGGATGTTCGATAATAGAAATTGACAAAAATAGCGATGCTGGCAGTGCAGATAAAGAGTTTATTTTGTCAGAGGTAAGGGATATCTATAAAGCATCAGCAGGATGGGGTATTCATCCGAGAGACGCATCTAAACATCATACCATGGTAGCTACCGACATCTTAAAAAAATGTCTAGAAGAAGCTGGAGTCGGTATTAAGGATATTAATATTGTCTCTTATTCTGCTGGTCCCGGATTGGGACCTTGTTTAAGAATAGGTGCTGTTGTTTCTCGATCATTGGCTTCTTTTCATAATATCCCTCTGATCCCTGTAAATCACGCAGTGGGCCATATAGAATTGGGAATTAAACTTACTGGATCTGAAAATCCATTAACATTATTGGTTTCTGGTGGACACACTATGTTACTTATTTATTATAAGAATAAATGGAGAATATTTGGGGAGACTTTGGATATTACACTAGGACAGCTTTTTGATCAAGTGGGAAGAAAAATGGGCTTTTCATCCCCATGTGGAAATAAGATCGAAGAGGTATCTTATTTATCAAAGGGTCAAAAAGTATACTCACTCCCATATATTATCAAAGGGAATGATGTATCATTTTCGGGGTTACTTAGTGCAGTTAAAACTTTGCTAAACGAAACCGATAATGATGTCCGTGACATATGTTTTTCATTGCAAGAAACAGCATTTTCCATCATTGTAGAGGCGGTCGAACGTGCATTAGCCTTTACTGGAAATAAGGAATTTCTAATTGTTGGGGGTGTTTCAGCGAATAAGAGATTGTCCAATATGCTTGAAACCGCCTGTGATATACATAATTCTAATTTTAATTCTTGCCCACAGAGGTTTTGTGGGGATAATGGAGCACAGATAGCATGGACTGGTGCTCAAATGTACTTAAATCGTCCATCTAGTAGTGTTAAACCCGAAAATGCATCTGTTAATCAGTCTTGGAGATTGGATAGCGTACATATTCCATGGAGGTAACTTCATGAATTACTTTTAGTCTGATCTTCCATCTGTAATTTAATTTCTTTAACCCAGTTACCGGGATTCAAAACTCCAAACTTGTAGGTTTTATTACTATCATTTAATTCTATCACTAATTTTTTAATAATTCTTCCTTCAGATCTTGCTTGGGCAATGTCCTTTAATTCAAATTCTATTTTTTCACCAAGTAATTCTTTAGATAATGTTGCTATTCGACCTTTGGTTTTTTCAAAGGCAAGTTTTCTAGTTGTTAGAGTAAGAATTCCGCTCTTCAATGTATCTTCCGAACAGTCTTCAAATAGAACATTTTTTTCATTATTTGATGAATTTGATGTTTTGTCCATAATTTTTAAAGTAATAACGTATTACTAAAATTATCTATTGATGAACGATAGAATATTATTAAAAAAAGGCGCTGAATCAGAACTGTATCTCATTGATTGGCACGGTGCTTATGCTATTTCAAAGATTCGAATTGCTAAAGCATATCGTAACTCTTCTATAGATATTCCATTGAGGAAACGGCGAACAATTCATGAAGCTAATATTCTATCCCAAGTAAAGTTTTTTGGGATCAATACTCCTTTCATTTATTTTCTTGACATGGATAATTTTGAAATCATAATGGAATACATTGAAGGAAAAACGTTCAAAGACTTTTTTTCTCCCGATCTTTGCATAAATCTTGGGGAAATCGTTGGAACCCTTCATTGTAATAACATAATTCATGGCGATATTACCACATCCAATTTTATTATATCTTCAAATGGAACCATTTTTGCGATCGATTTTGGATTGTCTTTCTTCTCTGAAAGATATGAAGATAAAGCTGCAGATCTCCGATTATTTAAAGAAATATTGACTAGCTTCCATGTCGATGATTTTGATATATCTTTTAAAAATTTCTATGATGGATATAAGAAAATATGTGGTAGTATAACGTCAAAAGTATTTAGGACAGTAGGTGAAATTGAAAAAAGAGGTCGCTATTCAAGATCTGAATTCTAACATTGTATGTAATTTTCTTATGATATTGAAATAACTATTGTATAACTTTTTTACACGATCCTTTTTCCTTATGTTGCACAAAATGATCCTGACAAAAATCAGTTTCGCATTCATAGCAATGCCACCCGCATAGAGTATAACATACATTACATTTTGAAATCGGTTTATTATAGTCAAATTCTTTAGTTTGTTTCACAATTCTTGACTTTTGTATTCTTTTCTGCTGTTGCCTCATATCTATCCTCTATTAAAGCGCAAAACATCGTAGTGATGTTTGAAAATTCTTCTCCAACTGTGTGGATTTATCAACCTGTTTCATAAAATCAGAATGTTATTTAAGCTTTTCAAACGAGAATTAGGGAATTTGCAACTGCAATTGGATTGTAATTCAAATTATTCTATATATGCGGGAGGTGGGATTCGAACCCACGAATCCCTAAGGAACAGGGTTGTAGGAAACTTCCAAGCTCATTCTAAGCCTCGCACAATTTATGACCTGCGCCGTTGACCGGGCTTGGCAACCCCCGCATTACTTTGGACTACATTAAAGCCAAATTTATCTATTGTTAATGCGAATTATGTTGATTTCTTTGATCGATGATCTTTCTTACGTGACAGTTTATTCATCCCTTTATCGTTTAAATAATTATTAGGATGGCATGAATATTGATTTAACTGGGGAGATGTTTTGACGGAGAAAAAACTATTTGGGACTAACGGCATAAGGGGGATATTTGGAAAAGATCTGTCAATTGAGTTTTTAATAGATATCGCATTTTCTATTGGGCATTTTTTTGAGAAGGGGCCAATAGTGTTGGGATATGATGGTCGTTCTTCTAGTTTTGCAATTCAAAAGATAATCTCGGCCGTGTTAATGTCAATGGGTATCGATGTGTATACAATGGGCTTGACGCCTACACCTTGTCTACAATTTGCTGTCAAAAATTCGAGATTTTCCGGTGGAATTATGATTACGGCATCACATAATCCTAAGGAGTACAACGGAATAAAACCTATTTCGAGTCATGGGTTTGAATTATCTAGAGATGATGAAATAAAAATTGAGTCAATATACTATCAAAAAAAATTTGTGAGAGATTATTCTGCCTCCTTTGGGAACTTATTCAAAATGAATGTTTTGGAACAGTATATCGACAAGGTGCTTTCTTTTATAGATGCTGACATTGTTATACGATCAAATCTCAAGATCATCATGGATTGTGGTAACGGGGTCCAATCGTTAGTAGCTCCTTTGATTGGAAAAAAATTAGGATGTGAAGTATTGATAATGAATGGCTATATTGATCCAAATTTTTCTGCAAGGGGCTCAGAGCCGAAAATGGATAATTTAAGTAGTCTTACTGAAATGGTAAAGAGGACCAACTCTGATTTGGGTGTTGCGTACGATGGGGATGGTGACAGAAGCATTTTTTGTGATGAAAAGGGAATTATCCATTGGGGTGATAAAACAGGATCAATTCTATCTTATCATTTAATTAAAAATAAGAAAATGGATACGTCAATCGTATGCCCTGTTAATTCTTCACTAGTTATTTCAAAAATTGGTGAGTTCGTTAAGAGAGATGTTTATTTTACTAAGGTTGGAAGCGTCGAGGTTTCTTATGGCATGAAAAATACAAATTCTCTTATCGGATTTGAAGAAAATGGAGGTTTTTTTTATGGGCCTCTGAATTTAGTTCGGGATGGAGCGATCACAACAGCTTTGGTTTTAGAAATGATAAGCTTTCATAAGCAGGAAAAACTGGTACAAAACACAAATTGTGGCGACAAGTTATCGGATAAAAAATCGTCTCTGTCTGATATTTTCTCTTTGTTCGATAACACCTTTCAATATAAATCCAGCCTAAATTTGTCTAGCAATGATGATATGCTAAATGTTTTAGATACATGTGCAGCACATGGATCTGTATATAAGATAGAAAGAATCGATGGAGTGAAAATATGGTTTGATGCCGAATCTTGGATAATGTTTAGACCTAGTGGTACAGAACCTCTAATTCGAATCTATGCCGAATCCAATGATAAAAGCTTACTAGATTCAAAAGTAAAAGAATACCTTAGCTTAATAAACAAAATTCTGAACACTGCTGATTGATATATGATAACATTTTTAATACTCTTTTTTACCATAAGAAAGAGTGGAAATGAGCCCAATGGGTGATTATAAATTATGAGTAAACCGTATTATGTAAAATTTGAGATACCTACAGACCTAGTTAGTGCCATTTATGAGGCAGTAAGACTGGCAAAACAGAGTGGTAAGATTAGAAAAGGTACAAATGAAACTACAAAAGCAATAGAAAGAGGAATCAGCAAATTAGTTGTTATTGCAGAAGATGTTGAACCACCAGAGGTTGTAGCACATTTGCCAATATTGT
>JBGTFK010000140.1:0-9118 GCA_041747305.1 Candidatus Nitrosocosmicus sp. | reverse complement strand
CATGACCATAAGCATGACCATGACCATAAGCATGACCATGACCATAAGCATGACCATGACCATAAGCATGACCATGACCATAAGCATGACCATGACCATAAGCATGACCATGACCATAAGCATGACCATAAGCATGACCATAAGCATGCCAACGATGATGAACACACTAACGTGGCAATAAAAGTGGGACATACTATTGGAAACTTACATAGGCCACTAAAAATCGAAAATCGTGCTATAATTTTTCCTATTCAAAGTCCCGATGAAATAAATCTATTCTTGAGATTGTTGTCAGATTTAAAAGACTACATAGAAATTCGCTCAGAGCAACTCATTTTTGAACCTGATCAGGGATTTGACATTCATGCACACTGATAAGGATATTGAATCAATACCATCCATTGCGGATTTAAGTTTTTTACAATTATCTGATTCTTTTTTTCCGACCGGTTTGTATACCACTTCAAATGGCCTGGAATTGTTGTTTTATGATAAAAACAGAAAGCTAACATACGGCGAGATTTCGGATTTTATCAAAGCTTATCTTATACAACAAATAGGACCCACTGATTGCTGTGTTATAGGTAATGTGTATGATTGTATTCAAAAGAAAGACTTTGTGTCGTTATTAGAATTGGATAATACATATTATTTTATGAGATTGGTAGATGAAACTCGTTCGGCTTCAACAAGATCAGGAATCCAGTTCCTAAGATGTGTTTCTGCATTTATTCATAACGATGAATATTTGGATTTTTTTTCAAAAAATATTAAGAGCGGTCATGCAAAGGGGGTTTATCCTTTAACCTACGCATTAGGATGTAATTCTATGAAAATAACTAAAGAGCGATCTGGTTTGATGTTGCTATACGGGTTTGTTGTAAGTGTAATTGGAGCTGCCCTTAGATTGGGTATTCTTCAGCATATAGGAGGGCAGAAGCTTATAGATGAGATGAAACCGGTGATTTTATCAACGATGAAAAAAAATATCAATAGACCTCTTGATAGTATGTGGCAATTTATTCCTCAACTTGATATAATTCAAATGCATCATGAACAGATGGATTCAAAAATGTTTATAACTTGATTTTTTCCTTTATTTTTTTGTGGCACTTTCAAGAATTCCACGTATAGGCATAGGAGGACCTGTTGGATCAGGCAAAACCATGTTAATCGAACAATTAGTTCCTATTTTAAAGAATGATGGGTATAATGTTGGAATTATTTCTAACGATGTTGTTTCTAGAGAAGATGCCGATAGAATGAGAAAAAACCTTGCCACCGAAAAAGGGCTAATGCCCGAAGATCTAGTAATAGGCATTGCTACCGGAGGTTGCCCTCATACTGCAGTCAGAGAAGATCCTTCGATTAATATATCTGTTGTAGAGGAGATGGAATCCAAACATCCCAATCTTGATTTGATAATTATTGAAAGTGGGGGCGATAACATTACAACCACCTTCAGTCCTGCGTTGGCCGACTATTTTATTTATATCATCGATGTTTCTGGAGGAGATAAATATCCAAGAAAGCGTGGACTTGGAATCGAAACATCTGATTTATTGGTAATCAACAAGATAGATATTGCCTCATTCATAGGTGCCGACCTAAGCATAATGGAGCGAGACGCCAAACTTGTTCGAAATGATAAACCATATGTTTTTGTTAACGGCAAAACAGGTCAGGGTGTTAAAACCATGGCAGAACAAATCGTCAAGAACGTATTATTTGATGCACCTCCTAAATCGGTAGCCATCAATTAATCAATTAATCTTATTGATTTCGATGAGTTTGTATAATCTTTCTTACTGTACTCCTGAAAATATTCCTGATGAAATTTTAAATTACGATAATCCATTGGAACAATTGGCAGTAGGACAGTCAGGTAAATTAGGTGTTTTACAACTTGGTCTAGAACATGATCCAAATAGTCATAAAACATCCATAAAACACCAATATTACAAGGTCCCTTTATGCATAAAACGTGCCCTTTATCTTGAAGAGACATTTCCCGAGATGGCTTATGTTTATATTATTTCTCCATCTGGAGGCATTTTACAAGGTGATAGGTATAGAATTGACATTACACTTACTAATTCAGCTAAATCTCATGTTACTACCCAAAGTGCTACTAGAATATACAGGATGAATAAAAACTTTGGATCTCAAATAATAAATTTGAATGTTGATAAAGACTGTTACTTAGAATATATACCTGATCAAATAATACCATTTAGAGATTCTAGATTCTATCAAGTTTCAAATATTAAGGTTCATGATGAAGCTACCTGCATTTATTCTGAAATGTTAACACCTGGTAGGGTTGCTAGCAATGAGTCTTTTGAATACGATATATGCTATATGAAAGTCAAGTCAGTAAATCAAGATGATAAATTAAGACTAATTGATGTAGCAAAAATAGAGCCCAAGGTGGAAAGTATACGATCTTTTGGAGTATTAAATAATTATGAAATACTGGGGAATGTTTATATTCTAACTCCTAAGGATAAAGTAAACATCATACAAAATGAAATACTAGAAATTTTGTCTGGAACAAAAAAAGCTATTGGTGGATGTACAAAATTACCCGGTGAAAATGGTTTATTAATCCGGCTGTTAGGCTCATTTGTTTATGATATCCGTGACATTATTTATTCTATAGTTAGAATAGTAAGAAAAAATGTTCTAAATGTTTCATTTAGCGGAATCAGAAAGTCCTAACCTAAGAAGGCCTTCTATACTACTATAAATAATTTTTTTGCTATAAAACAAATAATTCACTATTAAAAAAATTAATAAAATCATTTATAATGATTCAGAATGTCAGAAAATTTTTTTAATAACACGAAAATAATATTTGTAGCTACATTTACAATACTTTTGTCTTTACTGGCGGTGGTGGTCACAACAAGCATTGATAATAATCTAAATTCAGTTTATGCTACTGCTAATAAAACATTAAACGTCATTACATCTGTATCTCCAATAACTAATATTGTCAAGAATATAGCCGGAGACAAAATAAACCTGACTGGCTTGGTACCAGATGGTGTAAATTCACATACCTTTGAACCCGTTCCATCTGATATAGTAAAATTAAGCAATGCAGATCTTGTTATCATTAACGGATTGTTTCTAGAGGACAATGTGGAAAAAGTTGTAAATGAATCCCTTAAGAACAAGCCAGACATTCAGTTGTTAAAACTTGCAGATAATACTATTAATTCGACAGGTTGGATATTTGATTTTAGTTTTCCTAAAGAACAGGGTCATCCTAATCCTCATTTATGGTTAAATCCGGTAAATGCTATGAAGTTTGCTAATTTAACTAAAGATAAATTAATCGAGATGGATCCAAATAATACTGCCTATTATACAGAGAACGCTGAAAAGTACATTGTTTTACTAAAACAGCTAGATGAAGGAATAAAAGCAGCCGTACAAAGTGTACCGCCAGAAAATAGAAAATTGATAACCTATCATGATTCTTGGGCATACTTTGCACCACAGTATAACATGACCGTGATTGGTGCTGTGCAACCATCAGATTTTTCAGAACCATCACCTCTTGACATAGCCAAATTGATTGATCAAATAAAGGCTGAAAAGATACCGGCTATCTTTGCATCAGAGGTCTTTTCAAATAGAATTACTGATCAAATAGCTAAAGAAGCTGGTGTGAATATAGTACAGACCTTGAGAGATGATGCACTTCCTGGTAATTTAACAAGTCCTAACCATACGTATGTAGGAATGATGCTTGATAACATGGAGAACATGATAATCCCGTTAGGAGGGAATACTAGTAGTCTGACTAACATAAATCCTGAAAATACATACACACCATAACTTTTTTTATTAAATATTAATAAAGATCTCAATTAATATCATTAGGATGGGCCCCTTTGAATATCTAAAATTAACTGGTGTATCCTATGGATTTGCCTATCATGATTTTGTTGTCGAGGGAGTCAATTTATCTATCCCAAAAGGCCGATTTGTTTCTATAGTAGGTCCTAGTGGCTCTGGAAAAACTACTCTATTAAAACTAATATGTGGAATTTACGATCCTTGGAATGGAGATATCGAGTACGTTTGCAATGACTGTGATTCCATTTTCTATTATCCTTCTGTTGGATATGTTCCACAGATAGAAACCATTGATTGGAATTTTCCAGTTTCTGTACAAGAGGTCATAGCAATGGGATCATGGAACTACAAAAGTTACCTTCCATGGATAGATAAAAAATTGAAAAACCAAATTAAAGATACTTTAAAAATATTGGGATTAAGTGGTTATGAAAAACGACACATTCGTGCACTTTCTGGAGGAGAGCAACAACGTGTCTTTTTGGGTAGGGCATTGATCAGAAACCCTGATGTTCTTATTTTGGATGAGCCAACAACGGGGCTGGATTATGTTTCGAGAGAAAAAATATTTGGTATATTAAAAACACTCAATAACAATGGAATGACTGTAATTTTATCCACTCATGATATAACTCATATTGCTAATCGTTCTCCTTGGGTTATTTGTTTTAATAAATATGTAATTGCTGAAGGTCATCCACAAGACGTTCTTAAAGACTATAACCTTCTAAAAACATATGGACTTTCAGATTACAAAATAAAATAGTGAAGATCATTTGATTGATCTTATGTTACCATTTCAATATGAATTTTTTATTAAGGGAATTATAGTTTCAGTTTTACTTGGGGGTATTTGTGGCTTAGCTGGAGTATATATTATTTTAAGAGGACTAAGCTACGTCGGTCATGGACTTTCACATGCTGCTTTTGGGGGAGCAATAGTGGGAAATATTGTAGGTTTGAACTATTATGTTGGAGCAATTATTTGGAGTTACTTGGCCTCTTTTGTGATCTATGAAATAAGTAAAAGAAATAAAATTAAACCTGATGCTGCAATAGGACTGGTTACCACCGCTATTTTTGCATTTGGAGTGTTACTAGTAAGTATGACAAATAGGTATACAAGGAATTTCGAATCTCTTTTATTTGGAAATATTTTAGCCATTACCGAACAAGATCTTTATATTATTGTTTCGGTAACAATACTTTCAGGGGCATTCTTTTTTTTACTCCATAAGCGCTTAGTTTTTTCCTTTTTTGATAACGAAAGTGCCAAAATAAGTGGGATCAAGACTTCATATATCGAACTACTTTTTTCATTCGTCCTGGCTACCATAATTATTGTTTCAATGTCATCAATTGGAGTAACATTACTCGCATCAGTAATAGTAGGACCAGCCATTTCTGCCAGGATGTTATCAAATAATTTTTCAAATGTTGTATTTCTTTCTATTATCATAGGATCGGTTGCATCTTTTTCTGGTATGTATGCTAGTTTCTTTTTGGATTCTTCATCTGGTCCTACCATAGTTATGTTTGTTACTTTGGGCTTTGGAATAACGGCTTTATATGCTGTCTTTAAGAAAATATATCATTCTCATAGCCATGGTGGTGTGTCTCACTCACATCCCCACTTACATACCGATGAACATCGACACGAACACAAACATCCCTAAAGGTCCACAGAGTCAATTTTTTTCTTAGTCTGTTTTTTGGGTTGCTCTTAATTACAACAAAAGAAAAATTAGAGTATCTTTTCATAATGTATCATGCCAATTTTTCTAAACCTTTAAAGAATGTAAATCCAGCAAAGGTTATACCTGCCATTACTTGCGAAAAAAAGTCATTTTCATATAAATTGACAGATATGTTTTTACCCCCAGTCTTTAGCGATTTCATGTATGTTTGTTTGGTAAATTCATCAATCATCTTTGCAAGGTCTCCACTCACTAGATAATTATTTAACAAGCCAACGTATTCATCGCTACCTACAGAAATTATTTGAGCTTTTATTTCATAATCAAATTTTTCTTTTGGATTGTTTCCTTCGATATAATATTCTGCTATGTTGTCTGCCAAATAACGTGCTTGTCTTACTGCGATTTGTGCTAATGGAGGATAAAGTGTCCCTTTAGAATTTTTCATTGCTGCCAAATCACCAATAGAATAGATGTTTTTATACTGACTAGTTTGGCAATATTCATTAACTATTATTCTGCCATCATTGGTCTTGTCGATTGTAGGCTCTATATCTATATTATAGCCTCTTACTCCTGCTGTCCATATTATTAGTGAAGAATTAATCTCTAGACCATCCTTAAGAAATAGAGTATGTTCTTCTACTCTTTCCACAAGAGAGTTATGGAAAATCCTTATACCTTTGTCTTTTAAAATCTCTTCAGTTTTATTTTTGACTCTGATATCCCATCCAGGCAAGATAGTTGAGGTGGCCTCGATTATGTTTACTTTAATATTGCTTTTATTTGGCGAAGCATTTATCATCTCTGCCAAGGCGCTCCCAAGGCTTACGCCTGTGGCCCCGGCTCCTACTATTACTATATTGTGTTTTTTATTTTCTTCACTAATTATTTTTGAAATGTGATCATGAATAACTGAAGCATCATATATTGATCTAATGGGAAGAGTGTATTTATCAGCACCTGGTATATTGAAGTATTTTGTGGAAGACCCCAAACAAACTATCAATTCATCATATTTGATATCTCCTGAGTTCAAAGATATAAGATTCTTGTCAGGAACTATTCTCTTTATATCGTCTTGAATAAAGTGTACATTTTTCCCTTGGATTAAGGATGAGATCGGAATTTTCAATTGCTCTGCTGTTCTAAAACCAGATGCTACAAGATGTATTTCTTGCATCAGCTGATGATAATCGTTTCTATCTATCAGTATTATTTCATTTGAATCCTTATCTAATTTTGATGAAAGGTTAGTACTAAGAAAAATCCCTGCATAGCCTGCACCTAGGATTACTATTCTCTTTTTCAACGTCGACATTTTACATCATCTTTTTACTCAATTTTCTTATCTGTAGAATATTCATTATTTTTCAATTTAACTTTTTTTATTAAAAGTTCTATTACCAAGAAGACTAAAATCGAAATTGCAATACTTGGAATCGTTGAACCTATGTTTAATGCAAAATCCTCCACATGAAGTGGCGAAATAGGGGAGAGAATAAAGTAAGTAATACTTCCGACGAAAAATGAAAAAAAGGATGATATTTTGAACTTGTTGTTTTTTTCATAGAATTTCTCGACAGATATTCGCCCTTTCCTTATGATGTAATAATCCGTCAATACAATTGCAAATAGCGGGGCAAATAGTGCTCCTATTATCAACAAAAAGTTTTCATATTGATAAATTGGAATCAAATTGGACAGTACAACTCCTAATATTGTGAAAAAAACAACAAGATATTTGTAATTTATTTTGTTGTATATGTTTTTAAATGACATTGCAGATGAGAAAATATTTGCAAAAACGTTATCTACTTCATCGACGATTAATACCAGAAGGATAAATCCATAAAAGAAGGTTTGAATTGCAAGTAGTATTGCAAATATGTCACTAATGCCTAATAAGAGCCCAATTACATAAAAAAGACAGTTTGTAATTGAAAATCCAATAAATGTTCCAAAAAAAGCATTTTTGCTTTTTTTAGCAAACCTATTGTAATCTGCTACCAGAGGTAGCCATGATAGCGGCATAGCGATGACTAAATCTAGAGAATTAAAAAAACTAAAGTCGCTAGAACCTGAATTTATTATGCTGGCTGTATCTAAATTATTGGCGCTTAATATTATATTTATGAGCATGATGATTGTTGAACCATATACGAACCAGACCGCAAACTTGGTTAGCCATTGTTTAATTATTTTCAAGGGTCCCAAAATACAGAAGAGGATGATTACTGTTCCAAAAACGATCGACCAAATATAAAAATCAATATATCCATTACTAAAAATATTTGCAGCTTTTGATAATATTGTTATCTCAAAAGTCGACCAGCCTATTAATTGAAAGATATTTAAAATTGTAAGAAAATATGAACCGTGCAGACCAAAGGCTGGTCTCATGCTTACTATCGAAGGAATTGAATGGTCGCTACCTATTTTGCCTGCTAGGGCTAATAAAACAGAGCCTACAATAGATCCTACAACTATTGCAATAATTGCTTCTGATAAATTTGAAGAGGAGATAAATGATCCTGCAGAAATTACCAGTAATCCGATGCCTAAACTAGACCATAATACAAAAAAATTTTTGCCTGATAATATCTTGTATTTCTTATCTAATGGATTTATCCCAAAATCTGAATTGTCTTCTAAAAATTTCACAACACTTTCACCCAGAATTATTTTTATAATATGATATTATTGTCAAGTATAATTTTATCATAGATTGCTATCTATAGTTGCAGTAATTACATAAATTTAAATTTGTTCTTATTCATTTTCAAGTAATGTCCTTTGGAGTGGATACACTGGGTCTCTTAACCGAGAAACTAAAACAATTAGTTAATGATACTCAAGAAAATTATGAATCTTTTTTTGATTCAACTCAGTTATTTAAACAAGGAAAAATGGAAAGTAATGAATATTTTTCAAGAATGGGTGAATTCCTTGTATCTTCTTCGGCCTTAAATTTTTTAGCGTGCCGTGTAATCCTCGAACTTAAAACAGCACTTGATAAAGCTGGTTCTGCAAAAGGCAAAGGCGAACGGTCAAGTACCTCCCCCTCCCCCTCCCCCTCCCCCTCTACTTTTCCATCTTCCTATCCATCAGGATCAGGGAATAGTGGTAATATCGATGGAGGTGGTACCGGTAGTAGTAGTGGTAGTGGTAGTGGCGGCGGTGGTTTCGGAGTAGATGGTTTTATATCTGCTGGCGGTCATGCGGGATCCTCCTCCCCCTCCCCCTCCCCCTCTACTTACCCATCGACTCCATCTCCCACCAATGAAGAATACGATTTCCCATTGCCGGAAGAAGTTCCTACCTATAAACCAGTAGATATAATAATTACTAAACAAGACTCGCTTGATTCAAAAGGGTTGAAAAAAAACTGTATTGTTTGTGCTGCGTCCATTCCAAAACAAGCAAAATTTTGTAATAAATGCGGCAATTCACAATAATTAATAAACACAATTTTTTAGTATATATTATGAAAATCTTTAATGGGCGATTGGCTACTGAAGATTACATGTCCACCCATTCCCTAACCTTTT
>JBGTFK010000139.1:0-21164 GCA_041747305.1 Candidatus Nitrosocosmicus sp. | reverse complement strand
TACTTAATATTTTGGTAATCATATTGAGCAATTATGAAAACAAAACTCAAAGAATTCATTGACAAATCACCAGATACCTATTTTACCTTTGAAAGTGTTCACTATAATCTGTATCTAAATTCAGGTAGAGAATATCTTTCGCTATATGGTCAAAATGCATCTAGGCCTGATGTGATTATATCAAAAGATAATCAAATTGATGATTTAGAGATAAAACACGAACCCAATAAAAAACGAGTCATCGTATATAGAAAGGGGATTGAATTCATAAATTTTGAGTATCTAAGTCATTTTACTTTTAACTTGGAATTATCCAAAAATTATAGATAAGAAATGATTTTATGGTAAAAACCATTCCTAACGATATCGCGTTCTCAAATGGAATGGTTATCGCCATCACACATGGAATATTTTTAGATATCTAAAATCGATGTCCTGCTACATAACATTCTTTGATTGTAGAGAAGATTCATAATTTATAAAAAATTCCAAATTTGGACTCGTATTATATCTCTTACTAAACCCACCGGGCCCGTCATAATTTGACTACGGATAGAACAAATCAAAACAAATATGAGAAATTAATAGTCGAAAAGGGAATTACAACTTAAGGAAAGTAAAGATATTATGAATTAAGATAAGTATTATGAATACAAAAAATACCAAATCTAAAAGATATTCCAGAATTTGATTAATCAGATTAAAAATATTGCATATTAACGCAGAATTGTTGTATGAAGCACACAGCGTACCTTTAGTTGCAACAACAAAAGTGGAATGACAAGGTGAGTTCTTTCATCATTACATTATACCCAAAACACCTAATCTATCAATCGTGAGACCAATCATGAAGCAGTTAACACTAACCAGACTAGAGAGTCTAAAGACTAGACTGAATATTTAGTTAAAATGATTATCGTTCGTGCGCTATCTTTATGAATTACAAGTGAGTATACCTATGGTATAAGAATGCAATCAATTGGACGAACAAAAATGAGAAATGTAAACGATCTAAACGTCTTTGTTCATTTGATAAATTCGAGAGTTATTCCGATTGATTAAGAATAATGTGGATATATTTGATTTGAGGAATTATTTTGTTATTGTCATCTTTTATCTACATTCAACCTGTTTATTCTTCTGTTTATTGTACTGAAATGAGGAATGGCTGGAATCTTGTTAACTGCATGTCCTTTGACGATACCTTCGGTCTGTCTGTAAGGTAGATGAAAGTATACTTTGGTGTATCCTAGCATCAGAACAAATGTATCAGGGTAGTGAAACGGTTCTCCTATTTTGCCTTTGTTCATCTCTTCTAGTTCTTTATTCCAGTTGTCAATGACGACAAAACCCAGTAGTATTTCACCCCTTCTAACAAGAGATTTGTTGTACTTTGACCATTTCACATGGTCTATGGAACAAGATTAGCTAAATATTTCAGGAAATAAGGTAATCGTGCAACAAAGCAGAAAATAAATGTAAACTAGTAAGAATATACCCGATTTTCCACTTTTATATCGATTTAAATAATATGTCAGCACTCTAAAGTTATGTCTTCAGTAAATCTTCAAAAGCCGTCTCCTAAATTATTCATTATTTACTGTACTCTAGCAGGGTTTATTGCCGCTTGGGGGATTTCTGGTTTGCTGGTCAGTATAGACTTGATATCGCAAACTCCACCAGGTTCTTTCTTTGGAGTAATTGGTATATCCCTAGGATACTATGATCATGTTTCCGCACCACTTATTGGGTTTGGATTACATGTCTTAACTGGGACTATAGCTGGCAACATTTTCGGACAAGTTTCGTTATTTTGGAAACGTATATCACCTTATAATTCCAAGCATGGATTAAAGATGGGTATGATTGTTGGAGTAATCTTGTGGGCTGTATTATTTGTCCCAGTTGCCTTGCTAGTTATCCAACCTATGTTAGATTCATTTAACAGTGGGATAACCCCAAATCAGTACGTATACTCGACTGTTTCTAACTTTAGTGGCCTATCTGGTATAATAATAGCTGGATCTTTAATATTTCATCTGATTTATGGAGCTTTATTGGGATATATGTCAGGAAGGATGGTGGAAATAAGAGCATTTTCATTTCTTCAAAATATTTGATAATACAAATCCAAAAAATATTAATCAAAATGCTATTCGATTTTGTTAGTAAGGGGCATGCAAAAGTGATGTCATAGTCGTAATACTCAGGATAAGCGGCCTACGAGTGTTAATTCATTGACATAGACGGTATCGATTTTTCATGTTTATATATCAATAAAATTACAGAACCCATCCTAAAGGATTAATATCCTCCTAAAGCTCACGGGGCCCGTTAGTCATATGGGTTCAATAATGCTTAATTGTATATGATTGGATAAGAGAAGGAGACATATTATTGCCCGCTATATTAACCACAACAATTCAAAAATATTGGAATCAAGGGAAAAAACAAGTCAACTATTATATGTCGAATAGTCATTCAGATAAGGTGAAATTTGATTAAATGTTGATGGTTTTATTCCGATACGTTTATGCTTTTAGCTTAACTTTTTGTGATTTTAAAATTATCGCCCCTGATGCTAAGAAAGCCAATCCACCTATGATCAAGAAAACCAAATCGAACACAAATGGATCCGCGACTTCGATTAAATGGTGCATTTGCAGAATGTGGTGATTGATTATTCCCTCAATGGTGTTAAAACCACCAAACCCAATAAGGACCAAGCTTATAAATGATCGTTTATGAGATAGAAAATAATCTTTAATTTTCAAACTTTGAGCATACCAAAGAAGGGCGATCCCAGATATTGTCACTATTAATGAGAATGCAAGAAACACTCCATCATGTAAAATATTCACTTGCAGAGATGCCATTGTGTTGGGGATTATCTGATGAGAGGAGATGTGGTGCCACTGTAGTATAGCATGGAAGATGATAATATCTATCAGCCCAGCAAGACCAATTCCAATTAGAATTGCGGAGGTGGCTGATTTCCTCTTGCTTAAACTCTCTCCATGCCTGTAACCACTTTCATTAACATTATCTGACATTAACTATCAAACCTTGAATAACATATGTTTTAAAGTACAAGTATTAGATCTTTCTATTTGTTAGCGAATAATCCCACACCTGAAATACATAATCATAATCATAATCAGAAACAAACCAAACAGACTTGCAAATACCAGCATCTTATTCCAAAACACTAGCATACTATAGATGGCGTTGGTATTTGCAATAGATATATTTTAGATTCAGCATTAATGGAAGGACGACAAAGTTGTGATAATACCATTATAGAGAGATGGCATCACCAATGTCAACAATATAGAACAGAACTAAATTATTCGTGTGGTAAAGTGGAAGGATATCTGAAATCAAGAGGAATTTATCAAATAGCCTCATTTAATACGAACTATATACGAATGAATCTTACCAAAGTGTAACATTTATCAAACCATTCAAGCAAATTCTTGAAATCAGTTGTAAATCATATACTATGTTTTAAAAACAATATACTGTTCGGACAATTATCTACATTAAACTCTAAAGAATTTCGTATCTTTAATTGTCGCCTGGTGTTCTTCTGAATATCTTGTACCTTCGTCTGATATAAGAATTCCTAAGATAAGAGTGTCACATTGATGATATGCTTGATGGTAAATTTTAAATCAATCTTTTTTCCCTCCTTCTAGGAGATGTTAGGTGAAGAGGATTAGGAGTAGTTTCCTCATAACATTAAGTGAATCTCAAAAAGGCTAATAGCAATTCCATCCTAATATACCAATGTATGATAATGGGGAGTAATCATGGAATATACGAACGTTAGTTTCCATAACATAAATTCATGTTTATTGAGATAGATCTCAATTATCCATTAGTATTATATGGGAATAAAACTAACTGTAACGGATGAGATCTCACAAATTTGAAGCCGTACTATGCCTTAAGAATTGTTAGAACTGATCACATTAATGAATAAAGACGAAAAAGGATATAAAAAATAAAAAAATATTTAGTCCGAATCTTCATCAGACGTTGATACTGCTGGAGCTGGAACTATTACCACTTGTTTACCACTTGCATTAATCAATGCGTTTTGAATCTGACCCAAGTTATCTTCAGCGGCACTGGTATCATCTTCATTTAATGCCAGTATAGCAGCATTGGTAAAGTTAAGCAATTTTTCGATCATTTTATGATCCGGCTGTACTGTTTGATTAGAGACTTGTTGTTGTGTTTGATTGGCTTGTGCAAGTTGTTGATTGGCTTGATCTAGTTGTTGTACTGTTTGTTCAGTACTATTTTGATCATTAGTCTGATTCGTCTGGTTGGCATCATCAACTATCTGTCCATAACTGCTTTGAGATGAATCAACATGGTTTAGTAACAAGACTAAACTAATAGCCACTATCATGGGAATGCTAAAGTTAATGAATCTATTCATTAATGGTATAGTAAGAACAAACCTTTTATAGCATATAGTATCATCTATTTTCCATACAATTGAATTTGATAGACTTTTAGAAATGCTAAAAAGCCTCTCTCGCTCAATTTATTTGTAGATCATCTAAAGCGAGTTCTTGAATCTGGTTCACAGTCTGCATGAAAAAAATTGTATGACGATAATCCCAATAAAAGTGATGAAACAAGTACAAGGGAACACTAACAAAGGTTTCGTCAAGTCTAAATGATCTCAACTCTTATCTTACATGGAGATAATTTAATTATGAATACTCATCTAATGTTTCGGCTATCGTTTTAATTTAATATGATGGAATTGTACATATTGAAACAGATCCCATATACCTCATGGATTCGAAGTCCACCGAGCCAGATAACTATGTTGGTAACAATCTATAATAGATCGACATGGGGATATTTCCCTGAATTTGGCTTTCTATTTCTATTGTGGCCTTTTTTTTATAAAATGTATTGGATGTTAAAACCATCTATATAGAGAGCAGCAGCTTTTCCTACCTATAGATATTTCTCAAATAACAGATCCGCCTACACTATTAATAGACAAGTCATTTACTCAGGGCGTCTTGGTATCCCTCTTGGATTAACCTGTCTATGGTTTCAGAGGTAAAGTCGGTAAGTTTTCCTGAAATACTATTACAGTCATCTTTACGTTGTATTTGGGTTATTTTAACTATTTTAAAAGTGTTCTTTAGTATATCAATATTTTTTTTGAGTTCCTCAGTCGTAAATCGTTTTGGCGTGTATTCACCCAATATTCTGTCAATTTTCTCCTTTAATAATTCATCATTCTCTCCAAGACCAATCAACTTTTCAATTAAATTAACATAGTCTGTATAGAGGCCATCTGTTGTTGCATCATATCCTTTACCAAGTTTTATATCAATATGTCTACCTTTAACTCCATCAAAATCTTGTGGGACCATGTTTCTAATAGAATTGCTGTTGTTTTCCTTAGGATCCAACAAATTTACAATATATATTTCCAAATCAGGAATTCTCGGTATATGTTGTTGCTCTTTTGATTTTCCACTGTAATCATCCATTTCTTTGCCCCTTATTTTTAGTCGAAACGAATTTTCAAGATTTTTAGAACCTATTCTTTTTTCCCAGAATCTTTGATGTGCATCTACCAACTCTTTAATTGGGGTATTACTTAATAATCCTCCATCCCAAAACTTACGTCCTTCTACGTCCTCATAGGCATAGACTTCAGGTAAGGTTGAACTTGCTATTAGATGTTTGATACCAATACCCTCATCGTATCGTACGATTATGGACTTTCCTAAATGAGAATCACCATATTCAGATTCTCTTTTTCCTTGCTCACCCTCATAGCTATCAAATGTAACTGTAGTTCCTTCGGCTGCGTCAACACTCACAACAAGTAATCTCGGTTCGCCTTTATCAAAGCTCGTTGCAATAGGAAATTGAGCAAACTTTTCTATACTCTTTCTTAATGGTTGGTTATCGTATACAAGCCATTGGTTTTGAGAATCACAAAATTTCTTATCTGGTTTTGGAGGGTAAATGGGCTTGAATACTTTTTCCACACCTGATTTAGAAAATTCCTTTACTGAATAATATCTTCTCGCAGATTCTTCTGATGCTATTAATGGATTTCCCTTTTCATATTCCTTTTTCCACTGTTTTAACGCCTCCGATATGTTTGGCGTAGAAGTTGACAAGTATTTCCAAAATGCTTCAAGCTTTTCTGAAGCACCATCCCATGTTTTATTTGCAACAACATAACTCACAAGGATGGCACCATTGATTGCACCTATAGAGGTTCCTGCAATAATATCAAATAGTGGAACATCTTTTTCATTACTATCAACCGGACTTCCTTTAATTTTTTCATAGATGCTTTTAAAAACACCAGCTTGATAAGCACCTAGGGCTCCACCTCCTTGCAAAACTAATGCTCTTTGAACTTGAGGAACAGATTGTTTGTTTAAGTTTGACATAAAACTATTATCCTCTCTTTTAGATTTTTAATGGGCTTCCCAAATCATCGGTTTTATTATTACCTTTATTATTTGAGAATGAATACTTTTTGACATTCTCTTCTTTTTTATGATCATCTAATTTATTAACAAAATTGTTTTTAGATTTTCTCTTTCTCATACGCTCAATATATTTCGATATAAGCTGAAACTCTTCTTTGAATCCGGTATATTTCCAATAATATTTGTTAATAAGAGTGGAAATTGCAAACCAGACAATGCTATTTACTATAATAGTAAACAAGAACCCATAATAATAAGCCATTATTGTCCCAGTTATTGTACCTCCTATAAGATAAGGCATTTGACGTTTTAATACTGATTTTAATAAATTTTCCAAAATAACTACTGATTTTTATTGTATAACAAAGTATATAGACAGGTGTAAGACAACTGTTACGCTTGAAGAGTCTATACATTTATCTGGAAATAATAGAATCATCATTTGTTAGTAAGACTGTTATGACCATTTAACTTGCAATTTTCTATTTGATTAGAATGATTGATTAGATTAGTTATAATGGACTTTTTCTAACAGAATATTAAATGATATTTCAATAATTTAAAATAAAAAATTAGGGTTTATGGTCCAGCAGATGTAGGAGTTTTGCTATTTTCTGAAAGATTTTGGTAGGTGGAAGTTTGCATCATCATTTCTTTAGCTTGTTGAATCAACTCATTTGCATCTCCATTGACAGACCAATGCAAGAATAGTATCTTTGGGGTCTCGCCTAACATATGGTGGTGTAATGCAGTTTCAGTCCAGTTATACTTTTGCATGACGTCTCTTACAGGAATTACCTCAGAATCTAACAAAGCAAATTCTCCAAATGCAGCTTTGAGATTGGTAGCATTGCTATTGCCGTTACTACTATTACCAGCATACATAGCACTATTGTTCAATACCGAGGCAGGAACCATTTCAATATAGTGTCCTATTCCTGAAAAGTTATTCATTACTAAACCGTCGTGTCTTACTATAGCAGGTGCTTGTCTATATACAACAACGTCACACAAGTTATAATCTGGCAATGCTTTTCCATTTACTTCACTTGCTAAAGCAGCACATTTCTCTGGTTCATTAGCGGGCTTACTTTTTTCATGAAAGGTAAAAAGCTGTCCAACTTGTCCTGAGGTATTGTTTTGGCTTGATGGTTGTGAAGATTGTTGAGATGTTGCTGACTGTGACTGAGCACCAATATTATGTATAGAATTCATACTAATTACAGGAACTATTAATAGTCCGACTGCTATTAGAGAAATCACAAACATATTTGAAGGATTTTTCATTACTAAAAATTAACCCTAATAGTTAATATAGTACCATATTTAGGAATATCTATTACTTTAGAGTCATTTGTAATAATTATGACAAGTTAATTGAAGTTCAGCTCCAATCTTGGCTGTTTGAGATAAAGTTAAAAATTATTTATTATCCCCCACTATTTCTTTTAGGTCATATGTAGCAATATAACCACAATTTGAGCATCTTTCTTCAGTTGTGGAGCCTGTCGACTGAGCAGTTTTTAAGTAATCTTCTTCTGCAAATGCCACTCCTTGTATTTTAAAATCTCGTCCACATTTTTTACATTTTGCCATTGCATTCATTGGAGTAAAAAACAATATAGAAAAACATTATATAATTAGTGATTATTGATTGTCAAAAGTCAGTCTGAAAGAATACTATCACTATTTTCGCAATCTCACCTCTACTTCACTAAAATCCCCATGGAGCAGTGTACAAATGATATAGGTTCATTGATGGCTGTTCTGGGCCAGCATACCATATGTACTAGCTCAAATCATATAAGATCGCCATGCAGTTGATGCACGTGTGTATCTAGTTCTTTCTCATTTTTAGCAACATAATTACACAATGTGCAAGTCCTTTTATCTTTACGTCCTTGAATGTAATCAGCGAGGTGCATTATACCAATTAAGATAATTACCTGAACCATCATTCAGAGTCCCTCCATACTTTCTCCAAATGTTTATAGCTGAGATGATCATATCCCCATTCTGCACATCAATTGACTATTGTCGACAAGAAGACATCTTTTGAAAGGGTTTGTAGAACTGAAAAGGATGTAAAGGTGAAGGAAAGGATGCTACTTGTTCTTAATGTTGTATACTACGGTAGGATTGCATCTCAAGTAGCCAGAACACTTCACAAAAGCAAGGGCTGGGCGTCCCAGTGGTTAAAAAGATATAGAGAAGAAGGGCTAGATGGATTGAAAGACAGACAGAAAGGCGGCAGACATTCTCAAATATCTAAACAGGTAGAATACAGGATAAGGAAAACCCTAAAAGAGAGTAACACTGGCTGGAGCACAAAACAGGTTGAAGAGTTAATAATACATGAAAGTGGGATAAGGTATCACCATAATTACATTTATTGCATTGTTAGAAAGTGGGGTTTTAAACAGAAGGTGCCAAGGAAGGTGCATGTAAACACCGCTTCAAAAGAGGAAAAAGAGGAGTTCAAAAAAAGACCATTCGGATACTTGTGGGTGTCAGATACAAAAAGAAAGAGTTTACGCTAGTATCTTTAGATGAATCCTTTCTATTCTATGATTCTCTTGTTAGAAGGGTCTGGATTGATGAAAATAAAAGACCGGTGGTAAGGGTAACTGGTTCACACAAGCATTCATGTTTGTTTGGAGCCATAGACATAGAAGGAAAACAGCTCTTCAGACAGTACGATAAATTCAACGGAGATACCTTCCTTGATTTCCTAAAGATTATTCACTCAAAGTTTCCAAAATGCTATTTGTTTATGGATAAAGCGTCACCACATTACAGGTCAAAGAAGGTAAAAGATTACCTCGAACAAAACAAGGACACACTCATCCCAGTATATCTACCAACAGCATCACCTGAGTTCATGATGTTAGAAGAAGGATGGAATATAGCCAAACAGGATTTGCTTGTACTGAAATACTATTC
The DNA here is from genome assembly GCA_041747305.1 of Candidatus Nitrosocosmicus sp. Taxonomy (GTDB): domain Archaea; phylum Thermoproteota; class Nitrososphaeria; order Nitrososphaerales; family Nitrososphaeraceae; genus Nitrosocosmicus. The sequence goes on along the minus strand of JBGTFK010000139.1, from coordinate 11,727 downwards.
ATCGTTTGAGGATTTTAAGCAAAAGATATCTTGCTATTTCAGAACTAAAAGATTTGGTCTTAACATGAGAAACTATTTGCTAAGGACGGTTTAAGAACATATATGAAATGGTATAATAGCATTGTTATTCCCCACATATTCGATATACGATAGTGTTTACAATACTATATAATACTCATTTTTAAGCTAAATATTTTTACTTTATCTAATCTATTGAGGATCATAATGACAACATAATGACCTAGGTGACTTGCCGAACACAATATAATTTTCCTCCGAAATGTTTTGATGGGGATAAGTTGTACATAGGTATTTGCTAAGATAATATGGCTCTGTTAACTTAAGAGTTAATTGGAGAATAAATTTTAATCAATCTTGTATAAACTGAACCAATTACATCAATATTCTCTATATTTTGAGCAGGATTTATGAGCTATTGTTCCAAAATAAATTATCTAATTGGAAAAGCAGTTGAAAAATTTCGTAAAGTTAACTGAGCCGCTAATATAATCGAGATTATTAAAAATGCATCTGGTATCATCAAAAATATATGGGCAATAAAAGTTAATTCATTGTCTTTGAATTTGCAAATGACATCCAAATTTCATACTAAAGGATTACAAAAGTTTCTGAATATTTCAAACATCAAGTCGTCTTCGATAGACGAGGGTTGCGTTTTACTCTAGTATTTAAAGAAAAAGATGGGTTTACGCTGTTGTGCCAAATAATGAAACTTTTTGCTCCATTTCCATTCTTAATTTTGTTATTTTGACCTCAGATTTTAAAAAGGGATTACGGGTTAAAGGAAATGGTAGTCTGTTATTATCTACCAGTCTTTTATAACTTGTTAACTAGATAATATTGCTATGTCTAATAATGATAAAAACGAAACAGAATCTCCTGATATAATTGAAGAAATTATTCCTGGTAAGAATAATGATTACAATAGTAAATTCATTAATCAAAGCAATATCAATAATCAGGAATCATTTATTGAGAATTATGATGAAGATGAAGCCGCCTATGCGGTCATCAAGGTCTCAGAGGAATCTAAAAAAACGATAGAGAGAAATACCGATGAAGTGAGGAATCAAATTCCTCGTTATACACAGGCAATTAATGACACCCAGAAACAAACGGCTCAAGCCACCAAGGCGCTAGCAGAAAACTGTTTAGAAATCCAAAAACAGGCTATAAATTCATTTCAATCGATATTCATACCTTATTTTGAAAATGTCCAGAACCAATTATGGAGCAATCAACATGTCTTTAGAAGTATGCCAGAGATGTATTCCAGGTTAGTTAGTAATTATACAGAAATCGTACTTGCATTCAGTAAATTGTGGAATGACATTGCATTTTCAAATGCGGGCCTTTTCAGAAGTGCAACTAACAAAGCCAATGATTAATCAAAGCATCTTAGTTTGATTGGAATAAGAAATGTAAGACTATGTGAGGATTAGAAAAGATAGTATCGATACCTCTGTTTCTCCTTCTTCAGCAGTGAATTAAAATAGATAAAGTAGAAACTTCCAACAAAAGATTATTCTTGAACCCTCTTTTATTCCCTAATTTCGTAACAAATAGGAATAACAATCGTCTAGATTTATAATACATCACCTTTCAAGATTACCTTTTGTGATATTGTTTTTGCTTTCCCTTCTGATTGAACATGTCCTATCTCGCCAACTGTTTTTGCTTTCCCTTCTGATTGAACATGTCCTATCTCGCCAACTAATTACATGTCTCTGTTTTGATTTAACAAATGATGAGAGAAATGCAACAAGCATAAAGGTACCAGAGAGAGGAAAGGCCAACGAATAGATTAAATTATGAAACAAGACGTATCTTAACTTTAAAATATTGTTTGTCACTATTAATAGAATAGACATGATAGCTAAAAATAACATAGTTAAACCTTTAAAAATATCTTTTTCATGTCCGACAATAGTGATTACTGATGGTAATACGAACAAAGGAACTATTAATAGAATAAAAGGTGCAGCTATTAGCACAAACGCTTTCTTTTTCTTATTATGGTATAGTAGAATCATAATTCTTGATAGACCATGCCATAAATCTAATGGATTTCTAGACCGAAGTGCCTGAATATATTTTTCACCGTGAACCACTATAATCCTATATCCTTGTTCTTTAACCTTTCTTCCTAATTCTGCATCTTCTGTAATTTTTTCTGTTACGGATTTATGAGCACCTACCATTTTGTATGCTTGTCTAGTTATTATAAAAAAACTATCATAGAAAATCCAAATCTTGTTTTAGGATTGTTTGCTTTGATCGCAGAAAATCTAACTACCGAAAATGTCCAGAGTATTGGTAAGGTAACTTTAGTCCAGAAATCATTTGCTAAAGTTTTAGGAATTGCAATAATAGAATCGAGTTTCTCCGATAATTATCGGTTTACTGCAAATAATAAGGTTGATGAAGAAATCTCACTATCTGCATCAGTGAAAAGAAAAAGATCCCCTCTAGATTTAAAATATCCTTATTAACATGCCCAATTCTTACCTGTCCACCCCCAGGGTATTGGAGGCATTTCAAAATAGATTACTTTACTATGGTTAATACTATACTTTTTAATTATTTCCCCTGTCTTATCCGAAGAGGAGTCATTAATTGCAATTATTTCACAATTAGGATAATCTTGACTTGGTAAGCTGTCCAGACATTTTTTTATATATTTTTCTTCATTTCTGGCTGGAAGGATTATGCTCATCAAAGGTAATCAAAAATGTGTAAATGTGTAATAGGTAATAGTTTGGTACTTTTGTAATTGATCTAATGGAATCAATTACAAAGTATACTAGCCAACTGAAGATGCTTATCTGTAAAATTAATATTGTCATAGAAACTACATCATGAGAATGATAGAAGGGTTCCAAGTACATTTACTTTGGAATTTTACTAACCGATAAAATCAAGTCTTTAATATTTGTCGAATATGAATAATTATCAGATATTCTTCCGAACTGCAACTAATTCACTTTTTATTAGTCGTATCATCTCGTCTTTTTGTCTCCTCGAATATTGCTACGAATTATAAATTATTATTTCCCCCGCAGAAGATCTGATTACGTTCAATTGACAGACCGTGTTAGATTATCATCAAAAATCTTTTTCCTTGGATTCTTTAGCAATTTTTTAAAACAAAAAAGTTTTTTTGAATCGTCAACGTCTAGATGTCTGTAAATTGAAAAATGAAAGATTAAGTCATGAAGTTCATCTAAAGAAGCGTCCAGTGGGTTCTGTAAAAGTGGAAGACTTTGAACTAGTAAAGGTGGAAATTCCAGAAATCAAATTGTATCAAGATTTGGTTACTCAACTTTTATTGAAAGGTCTAGGTAATCCACAATTTTCCTTTCCTTTTGGATGTAGATCAAATTAAGTAAATCTAATCCGAAGTTGCAAGTTAAGTAAATCTTTTTCTTACCATCATATATAATAAACAAACCATCGATCAAATGAAAGAGGTATTCCTTTAAAACCATCTCAGTAGCTACCCTTTGTAGATTAAGCTGGAGATCCGGAAATGATACACCATTAATACAAGATAGTAGAATTGGTTCTACAATTGATACTTTAAGATAAATACAACTTTCTTTCTTATTGCTGAATTCTGTATTCATTTTGTTATACTCATTATCTATTACCTTGATTAGAATAACAAATTAAACGTCTTTTGTTCGTCAAAGGTTTTATCGCTTTTGACATAGTAGTTCTTGATGAATGTTTCATTTTTAGGAACACTTTACCGTTGTATAATTCGGAGATAAAAGGAGAATTAACATAACTATTTAGAATTTAATAAAGATTAATCTTGACTTATTTAGAAAGATTAGACTCAATCTTGTTGACATTTATGATCCCCCTGTTCACTTGCTCTTAACAAATAGAGTCAAAATAAACTTTGATATCTTCACCCATAATCAATTCCTTTCAAGTAGCAAAAGAACTATTGTTAATTAGACGCCTCATAGACACAAAATATGCATTCATAAACTCAAAGGAGTCCAAGATAATTAACGGATCTTTGCAAAAAGACACATTTCGAATTCCAGTATACTTACCCATAAGATTATCATTAATATCTATCTTAAAAGAAGATTGATACAAGTATCTAACTTTGAACCTGGTCCTTCTTTAAACCAATTCCTTTGGGTTAGAGGTTTGTACTGGTCGAGTTCTAACTAATGCAGATTTAATATTATTCCTAATCAAGAAAGAACCATAAACGATATAGATTCAAACTGACAGATCCTTGCTACATACTATCAAATTATACATTTCTGGTTTTAAAGCTATCATTCCCAAACTTTATGAAATTCGCTATATACGATAGATGAAATCCATTTGAATAAGCCGACTAAAAAATGTGAAGAATAGAATATCCATTTGCGAACAATACCAAAATGGAAGAAATTCCTAATTTAAGACACACTGGTGATCAATCATCTTTCAAATTTCCCAATTTCTTACTAAAATTAGGTGTTTTGCATACTTTATTAGACTCGAATCGGTTTAGAGTGCTGGAGTTGAGGTGAGAGTATGGATGGAGATAAACTTACCGATAACACAGAGATGAAGATCGTAAATTATATAAAAGAGAATCCAGGTTCATACCTCCGCCAGATCAAGACAGAATTAGGTATCTCAATGGGCACAATACAATACTATTTGAGAAAATTAGAAACGGATGGAAAAATCACTTCATCTAGAAACGGACTCCATAAATGCTTTTTTGTTACCGGGATATTCAAAGACCGTGAAAAGGAAATTATAAGATATTTGAATCAAGAAACCCCCAGAAAGATCATAATGTTTATTATCGAACAAGTTCAACCTACACAGAACGACATTGCAAAAAGTCTGCTAATTTCGCCTCCTACAATTACTTGGAATTTGAAACGGTTGATGATTTCAAAGATTATCACGGGAAAAAAGGATGGAAGATACAAACGTTATTTGTTGAGTTCGGATATTGATCCCATTTTACTAACAAAATTGTTAAGGGCATACTATCCGAGTCTATGGAACAGATGGAGTGATAAACTAGCAGAAATATTTTTATCTCTTATTTATGATGCTGAAAACAAGGATAAGAAGTAGATGACAGAAATTTTAATATTACAACTCCTGCTTTTAACTCTATTTCAAACAAATATAACGATTATTCCCTTACAAGTAGACCTTGTAGTAATAGTCGAAAATCTGGAAACCTTGCTTATAGGCGTCTTTTCAATATTATTATTGCTATTGTCGATCTCAACATACCAGAAAACGGGGCTAAGAAATATCCTTTATGCATCAGCTGCTTTTGCTTTATTTGCATTTGATGTGTTTCTAGAACTCATTATAGAAAGATACTATTCTATGACTTATCCGATGCAGGATTTTTTGCACACATCAATTACATTGGCTATACTAGGATTATTTTTCATATCAATCGTAAAAAGAACCAAATGAAGTTTTCTTTGCATCAATATAAAGTTTTGATGATCCCTTTCGATAGAAGTATAGATGTCAAATTAATGTATAGAGGGTTATCGATCATGATGATGTAATTATGCAAATGTTATTTGATGTATATGGGTCCTGTCCATCAGCTTCAATTAAATATACTTTCCTGACTCGATGGTAGGATACGCATAAGTTATTGACCAGATGATATATGCGTTCTCTCAAAAATACATCATGTTGAAATTTTTTTATTTAACAGACTAAATAAAGCGTTAATTGGATTAGCTGAAACTGACAAGGTTATCAATAATTTGGTATCAGAAAAGCAGACAACTATAGATAATGAAGGTGATAATCAAGATGGATACGAATTCCAAAATATTCCAAATAAGATACTTTCAGACTATTATTGAACATCATGATAGTAACTTATATTTGAAAGGTGCAATAATTAATCCGTCAAATGTCATTGTAGTTTCAGTCTTTCAAAACAGGCTATGAATTTTCGTATAACGATATTTTTACAAAGTTGAATTCATTTTTTAAAAAATTGATCTTCTGTTTTTATGAATGGATCAATTTTTACCAAATGAGAGTTAACAGGATATTGAGTTTAGCAACATGGTTCCCGAATAACCGGATCATTTGTATTATGGCAAACTAAACGAGAAGGTTGCACCTTTTTCATCCTTGTTATTTTGAGCCCAGATTTGACCACCGTGAGCTTCAATGATATTCTTGGTTATATACAAACCTAGACCAGTACCCTGATCTGATTTTGTCACAAACTTGTTGAATAGTTGTGGCAAAATTTCTTTGTCAATTCCTTTTCCTTTATCTTTAATTGATATTATTACTAATTGATCTTTTTTCTTCCAATTGTCTCTTTCTACTTGTTCATGGTAGTCGTCATTGACATTCTTCGTTTCATTCCCATTAATTTGAGACTTTATGGTTGAAATAGTGATGGATTCGCCATTTGAAAATTTGATTGCATTATTTATTAGGTTTGAAAGAACTTCAAAAATTCTTACTTTATCTGCAGAGACGGTGATTGGATCTTCTTGCGGCTCAAAAACTATGTCAATGGGAGTGTTAGGCAAGATGCCATGAAGCGAACCAAGATTAGGGTTATTATGGACGTCTCTAATCACATTTTGTATTTTTTCATTTAGATTAAAGGATTCTTTATTTAGATGTAACCTGTTACCATCAATTTTTGATAGGTCCAGGAGATTATTTACCAGTATTTCAAGTCTCTGAGAATTTCTATACGCTGATATGAGCCTGTTTGTAAACTGTTCTAGCCTAGGCTTATCTTTGATCAAACTTTCAAATTCTTTATGGGTATTATTTTTTATGGAATTCTGCATAAGTGAGGGTATGTCCATTTCAATCAATTCGAAACTTCCCGATATTGCTTGGATTGGTGTCCTTAGTTCATGACCTGTAATATCTATGAATTCTTTTTGCTTTATTATAAGTTGCTTTACCTGTTCATTGGCCGTAAAGAGTTCTCTATTGACTACTGAAAGTTCTCTATTGGTTAATGCGAGTTTTTCATTGGCTTCTGTCAATTCATCATTAGCAACAATGAGGTCCCTTTCTGTTTCTGTTAAATCCTTTTTTGTATTTCTGATTTCTTGGATTTTCTTTCTAATTTCGTTATTTAAAAGATGAAGAGATTCATTGGCTTCTTTTAATTCATCGGTCTTTGCGAGTAATTCACCTGTTTTTATTGTGAGAAGGTCTTTCACATTCAAACTGTTATTTCTTTTACTTTCAGGTAGCGTAATGATTATTCTAAATATGTTGTAAAAGATACTATATAAATAACTAATACAGCGCTCTGTAAACATATCGTTAGATCTATTGTATCAGAGTTGTAAAATCAAGCATTTTGAAATATTTTCTTGTTTGTCTTCCTCCCATAAATTCGTGACCTAAATTTTGACCGGGTTCCATTCCTGGAGTCACTCCATGATAAAGGTGTAAATCAGAGCCACAAATTGCAGAAGATGTTACCTTCATTACGATATCCTCTCTATCCTTAATCTGAGGTTTTGGTTTGTCATCGATTCTGACATCTTTAGCTCCATGATATACTAGTGATTTCACATATCAAGAATGTTAACTTAATATAAAGTCGCAATTGGTCTGAATCCAGTTATTTTGTGATTCGAATATAAAAAGAAAACATCATCGATCCGATGATGATCTTTAATAATTCCAGGATTAGTTAGACGTAATAAAAAACTTCTATCCAAGACTCATAATATATCTATTATTAAACCTATCAATGGGCCTAGCCCCATATTGGTCATTTGTAATTAGATATTTTGACAATGCGGAAATAAAAAAATATTTCAGAAAATATGAAACGAAACAAAATATCTTATGATGTAGAATTCACAATATCGAAGTATAAAGAAATTCACTCATGTATCCGGATTCTATTATAAAAAATTTATAAATGCATGAGATATCTGAAGCCTTTTGAAATCTGGGGCGCCATTTTTTGAATTGCCGTCCCTATTTCTGTCGCTATAGCGTTCTAAGAATTTTCTCATATTTAGAATGGAATTCTCTTTAATAATTAGTGTTTAATAAGATTGTTGTTTGAGCCGAATTAAAAATTATAGATATGATCAGTTTCCATAAAAAAAGGTGGCAGATTATTGTCTAAAAAAAGCTTTCACATGGGGTCTAAACATATAATAAATTATAATTCCACTAATGATTATCCCTACTATGTGGCTGGCTAGTCCAATAAAGATTGAGGAAGTAATGGATCCAGCTATTATAGCTGAAATAATCTGAATAATGAGCCCAATTATAGTTACTATTATTGTTATAACCCAAGCCCAACCTTTACCCTTTATTAGGCCATATGACACTATTAAATATGCAATTCCAAGAATCAGCATTACCACGCCTAGAACTAATGGAATCATTCCTAGGGATGCAAGTTGTGCCATATCAGTCGAAATGCCATTACTTTGAATAATGTCTTCTGAAGATATGGATAAGAGTGCCCCTAGTCCGATGAGGGATATTCCTCCGATGAGAAGAGATATTCCGCCTATTATTATTAAGATTGCTATGATTGTAACGCCAATAGGTCTTTCTGTGTTTGTAGTCAAATCTTTTACAAAGTTATGAATATAGTACTATTATTTAGAGTATGTGTTTTACTAACCTTGTTAACTCTAGGAAAAGACATAGCTGGAGGATGCTCAATTTCTACTATATCTAGGAAAACAAACAAAATATCATCTGCATGTCGAATCTTAAACAACGATAGAATAAGTAATATAAGATTCAATGATTCTTAAATCGGATCTCAAGTTCCTGATAACCTGTAATTCATATCGCCACACGGATCCCAAATACATCACGGATTCAAAGCCCACTGAATTCGTAATGGATTGTACGTTCCCATTTATAGTATGTAATTAATTCCTATTTTTATTTCATCTTTATTTATCAGATTATACTGTCGGTATAAGGGATAATATTTGAATATCTTTTAAAAAAATTAACATTCCTGTAATTGCACTAAGGGACAATTATACACCATAAGTTAGATTTACATGCAATATGCGATGAAAATACCACATCAACTGACTTTTTGCATATTTGACAATCTAAATATAATTGCATCCTATATAGAAATACTAAGATCATTGCAAATATCACATATTCCCTCCACTTTGTAGAAATATTGTGGGTAGAATATCATCATCTGGATGCGGCATTATGTTCTGCCCACTTTATTTCTACTAGGGTGTGTAATCATCATTGAATATTTCTCTCTTTTTGTAGAATGTTAAATCGCTTATTTGTCTCCATTTTTGCCCCTAAAAATTCTAAATACAGCTGTGGATATGTGTGAACTGCAACATTTAATTTCTTTATTTCGTGGGAATACCTTGAGTGGACGTTATCCTAAAAAGAGACTTTATCTGCCCCTGTTTATAGTATCATTAACTAAACTTTCTTTCCCAAACATTCTCAGTATTTCATGTAAATTTCTCCATTCAAAGAGTTGGATGTGAGTGCTCCTGCCAAAGAAGAATAGACTCCAGAGCCATTTCGATAAGATTGCACGATATTAATTGGTAAAAGATGAGATTTAGTATTATTAATGGTCATACATAGTTTTAAAGGGGTAAACTAGTGCTATGACACTATGGCAGATTGTGTATCAATAGTACCAACTTTCGAAGAAATTATTTTATATTCTCGAGTTCTTTAGAAAATTCATCGCAGACAGTTTCATCCTCTTTTGAAGTAAATACTTTGCCGCACGACGAACATCTTATCGTATAATCTTTATGCCTATATTCATAACTTCTACAACAAATTATTAAAACAATTTCCATCTTTCTTTGATCCTTTGCTTGTATTTTAGCGACAGGTCAAAACCTGAGGAAATCTTGGTTCAATTTATCCAAGTTCAAGAAATCGAAAGCAATTATCATCATGCATAAATGTTGCTCACATGATTTTATTAACTGGATTTAAAAGTTTAGAGTTAAATACCATTAATTAATCCTGATTGCGGATTAATATGATGACCTTTTGAAATTACAAAGCCTCTCGAAATTACAAAGGTTTCTTTTAAGGATCTCAAGGATATCTTAGTATTGCAAAAACAAGCTTTTGTTAGTGAATCAAATATATACAATGATTTTGATATTTCTCCCCCGTTACTTCAAACATTAGAACAATTGGCTAGGGTTTTCAGAATTAATAATTCTTAAAGCGTTATTAGGAGATGAAATAGTTGGATCGGTTAGAGCATTTCAAATTGATGAAATTGTATTTATCAAAAGATTAATTGTTAAACCTCATTATCAAAATCAAGGTATAGGAACAAAGCTAATGAAATCCATTGAAGATTCTTTTAAAGATAATAAAAGATATGAATTATTTACTGGTCATAAAAGTAATAGAAATTTGCATCTGTATCATAAGATTGGATACAAAGAATTTAAACGAATACCAATTCATGAGGATCTGACTATGATATATTTGGAAAAATATGTACCTTGCAGATAATACTTAATAATTTACTAAGTAGTAATAATAAATGATCGCAGTTGAATTGACTTATCGAATTGAAGATCACGAATATTCGTAAGATTATCCAGCTTGTAAGAATAAATAGATATATTTTCAATCTCTAAAACACACTAAATGTAAACGCTACAAGTATAAGTGTTCTAAATAAATAGTAATTAGTGTTAGATTAAAGATTTCATGTGATCAAATACCATAATAATTTTGAATCATTATCATTACAAAGATATACGAGATTTTAAATCCGACTGAGATAGCTATAAAGTATGAGTTACAATAAGTTAACACCTGAGGAAGAGAGAATAATTGTAGATAAAGCTACGGAAGCTCCCTTCATTGGTAAGTATGACAGTTTTTATAAAGATGGAACGTTTATCTGTCGAAGATGTAATACCCCTCTCTTTTCATCCAAAAGTAAGTTTGATGCGGGATGTGGATGACCAAGCTTTGATCAAAGCTTCCAAAATGCAATAAAGCGTATACCTGATCCTGATGGAATAAGAACAGAAATACGATGTAAAAATTGTAGTGCGCATCTGGGACATGAATTTTTGGGAGAACATTTGACAGATAAAAACACCCGGGAATGTGTCAATTCATTATCTATACACTTTATTCCAAAAGGAAAAGAGTTGCCAAAAATAATTCATGAATAACAATATTGAAATCTTAACAGTCGCCAACGGCTGTATCAGTGCAACGAAGAGATCTTAAAAGAATCTAAAGCATCACATCTGCTCTACATAACTATGCAGGAGGAAGATTGAAAACTCCTTTTATGGTCAAGTAAGATGAATATGTTTTAGCGAAATTCTGTAAATCCTACTCACTATTCTATTTATGGATCTTGTATTTATTTTGAACAAAACCAAAATCATATACAGTCGTTTTTAAATGTTGCAAAGACAAATCTTTTGGTAATAATCTACTATATGATTTACCTTTTCCTATAATTATTGGTACTATAGTAACAGTAATTTCATCAACCAATCCAGCTGATAAAAAATCTTGAATTACTTTGCCGGGCTCTGTAAAGTTAAGGAAAAAGCTATAGTTTATCTTTTCCTTTCTTATTTATGATACATCAGACAAGGAGCAGAACTAGACCAAATGATATGGTTTATGCTATGCATCTGTACTTTCTGGGTCTTTCTCTAAGGAATA